>DASXSA010000021.1:0-23509 GCA_036506235.1 Candidatus Limnocylindrales bacterium
CCTGGTGGTGGCCTGCGAGTCAACGAGCGAGGGTTGGGACTGCGATGTCACCGTCGATGACCAGCGCACAACCACCCGCCACCAGGTCGCGGTTCGGCGTTCGGACCTGGAGCGGCTCGCACCCGGCTCGTCCTCGCCCGAAGATCTCGTCAGGCGATCGTTCGAGTTCCTCCTCGAGCGTGAGCCGCCGACCTCGATCCTGCGCGCGTTCGACCTCCCGACCATCGGACGCTACTTCCCGGAATACGAGGCTGCGATCCGGAAGCGCTCGTAACCGGCAGCTGGGCGATGCCCACTGCCTCCGGGCGTGGACCTAAGATCGGTTCTGCATGTGCGAGCAGTTCGTCGTCAATGCCGAGGAGCCCTTCCGGCTCGGAGACCTGTGGGCGCTCGCGGAAGGCCTGGAGCGGTACGGGATCGCCGGCTTCGGCTGGGGTGTGGCCTGGGTCGACGGAGAGGGTCGGATCGGGTCGCATCGCGACGTGCGGGCGTTCCGCGACGATCCTTCGCGCAGCGAGCTCGATGCGGTTGAGACGCGCGCCGCACTGGTGCACCTGCGGCGGCCCTCGAAGCTGTCGACGGTGACGGAGGCCGACACGCAGCCGTTCGAGGACCCGAAAGGGCGGTTCGCGTTCGGACACAACGGTGATTTCCGCACGTATCGGCCGTGGCGCGAGCGATACCTGGCGGCAGATCGGATCGCGGGCCGAGCGGATTCGGAGGTGGCCCAGCGGTGGCTGGAGGACCGCTGGCCGGGAGCGAAATTCGGCGATGGCAACGGGGACGTCCTCGCCGAGCTCCATCGCACGTTCGGCGGCGAGGCAAACCTGGCGCTCCTCACTCCGGACGGCGTCGTGCGGCACTACGCGGGCAACACCGAAAACCCGCTCTTCACGTTCCGGTTGGACCGTCTGAAGGTGGTCTCGACCGGGCTCTACTCGATCGACCGCTCGCTCTTCCGCTTCGTGGCCCCCACCGCCACTGAGCGCCACGTCGTGCCCGCAGGATTCACGGCGGTCCTTGCTTCCGCGCGCCCGGTCCGGGTGTAACGTTTCGAGTCGCAACGCGTCGGAGGCAGCGTCTGAGCCCAGCCCAGTACAGACGCCGAGAGGAACCTGCCGATGGATAGCGCCACCGCCACGGCGACCACCGCCACGGCGACCGATGAGGGAAGTCGCCCGACCGCGACGCTGCCGATCGGGCAGCTGATCCGGCTGTCGATCTACTGGCTCGGACTTTCCTCGATCTTCGCCGGCCTGCACGACATCCTGACCGGGCGCCTGCAGTTCGAGGGCCTCGTCACGAAGGGCCACGAGGGCGAGGCGCTTCTCCAGCTGACGGTCTTCGGAGCCATCATCGCGATGGCCGTCCAGCCGACGGTCGGTTCGATCAGCGACTACACCGTCAGCCGCTGGGGCCGACGCAAGCCGTACATCTTCATCGGCTCGATCCTCGACGTGATCTTCCTGTACGGGATCGCGAGTTCCCACGCGCTGATCGCTATCGCGGCGTTCGTCGTGCTGCTGCAATTCAGCTCGAACTTCGCTCAGGGGCCGTTCCAGGGTTACGTGCCGGACCTCGTACCGGCGCACCAGGTCGGGCTCGCGTCGGCGCTCGTCGGCTTGATGCAGGTGCTCGGCAACGTCGCCGGCTTCGCGATCGGAGCCCTGGCGATCAAATACAACCAGTTCTTCCTGGGGACCATCAGCCTCGGGGTGCTCGAGGTGGTGACCATGCTCAGCGTGGTGATCCGCGTGAACGAGGGCAAGGCACCGAAGTCGCGGGAGGGTCGTTCGTGGCTGTCCGTCGCGCAGGAGGCGTGGGGCACGGACATCCTCCGGGAGCGCAGCTTCCTGTTCCTGGTCGCCTCCCGCCTGTTTGTGCTGATGGGCGGCGCCGCGCTCGTCCAGCTATCGACCTTCTACCTCGCCCAAAGTCACGCCCTCAACCAGGCGGACACCGGGACGACGCAGCTCATCGTGCTCGCGGTGATCACGATCGGGAGCCTGCTATCGGTGATTCCTGCCGCGCGCGTGTCCGACCGCGTCGGCCGTAAGAAGGTGATTTACACGAGCTGTCTGTTCGGCGCGTCCGGCATGACCATCACTGCCCTGGCTCCGAACATCCCCGTCGCGCTGGTCGGCGTGGCGCTGTTCGGGATCTCGGCGGGCGTCTTCCTGGCCGTCGATTGGGCGCTCATGACCGACATCATCCCGAAGGCCTCCTCCGGCCGGTACATGGGCATGAGCAACGTCGCCACGGCCTCGGCCGGCATCCTCGCGCTCGCGATCTGCGGCCGTCTCGTCATGGACCCCGTCAACCAGGCTCTTGGCTACGGGCTCGGGCCGCGGGTGGCGTTCCTCGTCGGCGTGAGCTTCTTCGTGCTCGGCGCGCTGTTCCTGTGGCCGGTCGACGAGCGGCGCCGCGAGGATGTCCCGCTTCCGGAACCTACACCGATCCCCACTCCCGCCGAGGCCCCCGCGACGACCTGACGGTCAGCCGGCGCCCAGCCCGAGGAAGGAGCGCAGGCGCTCGCTCATCGCACGGCCGGCTCGCTCGGCCCCGTGGTCGGGATCGGTCCGAAACGTTGTCGCCCAGGCGGACGCCCCGGTCCTGAAGGCTGTCGCGACGCGCGGCCATTCGGAAGGCGTCAGCCACCACAGCGGGTGCGGGTGCCGCCAGAGCCAGGGAATCGTCGCCCACAGCAGGACCGCGTAGTCGACCCGCAGCGGGCGCCCGAAGCCGAAAAGGACCTGGAGCTGCACGATCGTCAGCGGGAGCGTCGCCACGCTGAGCACCATGGCGATCGCCAGCCAGATGAGGCCCCAGGCACGTGCCCGTGGAGCGAGGATGAACCACAGCAGACCCGGCACCCACTTCATCCACGTGGCGAGACCCCAGAGAAGGCCGGCCAGCCTTGGCCCTACGAACTGCGCCGCCCAGACCATGAATGTCAGGAACAGCGTGATGTTGCCGGTATCCAGGTTGGCGGCGATCGGGAACGACAGGATGAGCACCGCGATCGCGGTGGGCAACGGGCGTTGCCGGTACGCCCAGTGGCCGGTCCACAAGAGCAGCAGCACGGCCGACCCACGCCAGACGAACCACGCGACGTCCCATGGGAGCAGCGCCCACGGCGCGAAGAGCGGCAGCATCCAGGGCGCGTAGACGTAGGGCAGAAACGGGCCGGTCGGGTGGTAGGGATCCCCGCCGTTGAGCCAGATCCGGACGGCGGCCCAGTACGCTCGTGCGTCGGCGCCGGCGGCCTCACCGCGGGCGATGAGCCCAGCCGTGAACACACCGAGCACGACGATGAGGATGACCATCGCGGCAATTCGCTCGCGGTCGTGGAGGCGCGACACCTCACGGCGGAGGGCTCGCCGGAACACACCCGCCCGCCGGCGAGTTGGTTTGTCGAGGAGCTCTCGGGGCATGGTGCCGGCATTGTGCACCTCCCCGAACGGGGTTCGGCGAGGAGGCCCGGCTATACTCCCGGCCAATCATGACCGAAGGGACCGTCATCATCATCGGCGGCGCGGAGGACAAGGTCCGGGATCGGGTCATCCTCACGCGGTTCGTGTCGCTGGCCGGTGGGGCGGATGCCCGGATCATGGTGATCAGCACCGCGTCCTCGCTGGGCGCCGAGGCCGGCGAGCGCTATCGCGGCATCTTCCGCGACCTGAACGTCGCGTCGATCCGGACGCTCCACGCGGTGACCCGTGCGCAGGCCAACGATGAGAAGTCGGCGATGATCGCGCGCGACGCGACCGGCATCTTCCTGACCGGCGGCAACCAGCTGCGCCTGAGCTCGACGATCGGCGGCACGCGCCTCGCCGACGCGATCCTCGAGCGCTTCCGCCAGGGCGCGGTCGTGGCCGGAACGAGCGCCGGCGCGAGCGCGATGAGCAGCCACATGATCGCTTTCGGGGCGTCGGGTGCGACGCCCAAGCAGCGGATGGCGCAAATCGCCGCGGGGCTCGGGGTGCTGCCTGGCGTCATCGTGGACCAGCACTTCCAGCAGCGAAACCGATTGGGGCGGCTGCTCAGCCTGATCGCCCAGAACCCGAGCCTGCTCGGGCTCGGCGTCGACGAAGATACGGCCGGGGTGGTCGGCCCCGATCACGTGCTCGAAGTGATTGGCCGGGGGTCGATCACGATCGTCGACGGGACGCATTCGGAGACCGACGCCTGGGAGGTGGGCGGGCATCGACCTTTGATGATCAGCAACGTCGTGCTGCACTCGTTGCCGAGCGGGTACCGCTTCGACCTGCGCCGGCGGGAGCGCCTCGCGACGCCGCCACTGCGAGCCCTGCCGGGGCGTGCAAAGGCAGCACCGACCGGCGTGCCGGGCGAGGCTGCGTCGAGCTGACCCAGGCCTCGTCGCGGCGGCGACGGGAATGATCGAGAACCCCGAAGGAGGACGCGTGGCCCGGACGGCACCAGCACCCCGATCGAGGAAGCTGGCCGGCGATGGCGCGGAGGTTGCCTCCGCCTCGCAGGTCGCCACCGCCGCCGGCCGGAAGCGAACCACGCGCCGCGGGAACGGGGTCCAACGGCCCGAGCCGACGCTCCGAATCCTCGAGACCAGGGTCCTGCGCGGCGCCAACTACTGGGCGCGGGAGCCGGTCATCCGGATGCTCGTCGACCTCGGCGTGCTCGAGCAGTTCCCCTCGAACAAGATCCCGGGCTTCAGCGAGGCCCTGGTCGACATCCTGCCGACGCTCGAGGACCACGCCTGCTCGCTGGGACGTCGCGGCGGTTTCCTGAGTCGGCTCCGCGAGGGCACCTGGACGGGCCACATTGCCGAGCACATCGCGCTCGAGTTGCAGAACCTGGCCGGCACGGACGTCCGCCACGGGAAGACGCGCGGCGCGGGTCTGCCCGGCCAGTACAACGTGATCTACGAGTACCGCGAGGAGCAGGTCGGGCTGGAGGCCGGCAAGATCGCTGTCGCGCTGGTCAACCACCTGGTCGACCCGTCGGCGTCGCCGGGCTTTTTGCTGGGCACGGAGCTCGAGCGGCTGATCAGGCTGGCCGAACGCCTTGCCTTCGGGCCGTCCACACAGGCGATCATCGACGAGGCCGTCAGCCGCGACATCCCGTATCTGCGCCTGGATCGGCACAGCCTGGTGCAGCTCGGACAGGGCAAGTTCCAGCAGCGGATCCGCGCGACGATGACCTCGCGGACGAGTGGGATCGCCGTCGACATCGCGTCCGACAAGAACCTGACCAACCGGCTGCTGGATTCGGCCGGATTGCCGGTTCCCCGTTCCGAGGTGGTGGACTCGGCCGAGGCGGCCGTCGCAGCCGCGCGCAAGCTCGGCTTCCCCTGCGTGGTGAAGCCGCTCGACGGCAATCACGGCCGAGGCGTCCATCTCGACCTGCGTTCGGAGGAGGCCGTCCAGTCGGCCTTCGCGGGGGCTGTGCGCGAGAGCCGGTCGGGCGACGTCGTCGTCGAGACGTATGTCGCGGGCAACGACTACCGCTGCCTCGTCATCGGTGGCAAGGTCGCCGCCATTGCCCAGCGCGTGCCGGCCTCGGTCGTCGGCGACGGAGAGCACACGGTCCGCCAGCTCGTCGACATCGCGAATCTGGACCCGCGGCGAGGCATCGGCCACGAGAAGGTGCTCACTCGCATTACCGTCGACGAGGCGGCCGAGGAGATCGTACGCGCGCAGGGCTTCGAGCTGGACGACATGCCGCCGCCCAATACGCGGGTGAAGCTCGCCCTGACGGGCAACATGTCGACGGGCGGCACATCGATCGACCGCACGATCGAGGCCCATCCCGACAACGTCGAGATCGCCGAGACTGCCGCCCAGGTCGTGGGCCTGGACGTCGCGGGCATCGACTTCATCTGCCCCGACATCGCCACCCCGGTGCGCGAGACGGGCGGCGCGATCGTCGAGGTCAATGCGGCCCCCGGCTTCCGCATGCACACCCATCCGACCGAGGGCGAGCCGCAGTACGTGGCCCGGCCGGTCATCGACCTGTTGTTCCCGCCCGGGACAACGACCCGGCTGCCGATCATCGCGGTGACCGGGACGAACGGGAAGACGACGACGGTCCGCATGATCAGCCACATCCTCAAGCTCATGGGCCGCCGCGTGGGCATGACGTCGACGGACGGGATCGTCATCGACGGACGGCTCATCAAGAAGGGCGACATGTCGGGCCCGAAGTCCGCCCAGATGGTCCTCCAGAACCCGACCGTGGACACCGTGGTGTTCGAGGTCGCTCGTGGCGGCATCCTCCGCGAGGGGCTCGGCTACGACCGCAACGAGGTCGCCGTGGTCACCAACGTCAGCGGCGACCACCTCGGCCTCGGCGGGATCACCTCGCTCGGTCAGCTGGCAAACGTAAAGGCCGTCGTCGTCGAGGCCGTTCCCCGATCGGGAACTGCGGTCCTCAACGCCGACGAACCCCTCGTCGCGCGGATGGCGCGCCACTGCGCCGGCGAGGTCGTCTACTTCTCGATGGCGACGCGCAAGGGCGAGGACGGCTACGACCGGGTCGACGGCCACACTGGCCGCGGGCATGCCGCGTTCCGCCTGGAGGAGACCCCCGAGGGCGAGCTCATGGTCCTCAAGCTCGGTCCGCGGACGATGCCCGTCGTCTACACGCACCTGATCCCGGCCACCTTCGGCGGTCGGGCTCGCATGAACGTCGCGAACGCCCTCGCGGCCGCCGCTGCGGCCTGGGCGGCCGGCGCGCACCTGCACGACATCCGGCAGGGCCTGCGCACCTTCAGCACGTCGTTCTTCCAGGCGCCCGGGCGCCTGAACCTGCTGGAGATCGGCGGCATCCGCGTGATCATCGACTACTGCCACAACGTGGACGGCATGCGGCAGCTGGCCGACTTCGTGAACCGGATGATGGTGGAGGACGGTGCCGGAAAGCACCAGGGCAAGGAGCGCCGGCGACCGAATTCCGGCGCGGAGGACGCGCCAGCGGTCGAGCGACGCGCGCGCTCCGGTCGGGCGATCGGCGTCATCGGCATTCCGGGGGACCGGCGCGACGACGACCAGCGCGAATACGGTTGGGTCGCGGCAACCGCGTTCGACGAGATCATCGTGCGGGAGGACAAGAACCTGCGTGGCCGCGCCCCTGGCGAGACGGCTTCCAACGTGATCGAAGGAGTGCGCAAAGCCCGCGCGTCCGGCAAAGCGCGCACAGGGCGCCCGGAGAAAGTGCTCCAGGAGATGGCCGCGGCGCGAACCGCACTGCGACGCGCCACGCCCGGCGACCTGGTCGTGATGTGCGTGGACGACGCGATCTCGGTCTATCGGGAGGCGATGACGTTCGCCGGTGCCGGCGGCTCCGCGTTCACTCATCCGGGCGAGCTCGAGGTACCTGAGGGATAGCTGCGCGCACTGCCGAGGAGGTCGCCCAGCGCTACTGGGAGAGCCTGCTCGAGCTCCAGCCCCGGCTGGCCACCTCGGTCGGCGACGATCGCTACGACGACCGGCTCGAGGACCCGTCGCCGAGTGGCCGCGAAACGATGCGCGCCCTCCACGCCCGGACGCTCGCGGAGCTCGACGAGCTGACGGCGGCCCAAGAGGCCGAAGCGGGCGCGGCAACAGCCGAGCTGGCAGACGAGGATCGCGTGACGGCCGACGTCCTCCGCTTCATGAGCGAGGCGGCCATCGAGGTCGAGGATTCGGGATGGCCGCTGCTCGAGCCCGTCGATCACATGGAAGGGCCGCCGATGGCCCTGACGTATGCGGCCCAGGAGCAGCGCGCCGACACGCCGGAGCGGCTGCAGCGCTGGCTGGGCCGCCTGGCCGCGTACCCTGCGTTCATCGACGCATACGTCGACCGAATCGGGGAGGCGCGGCGTCAGGGCATCCTGCCGGCGCGCATCGTCGCCGAGCGATTCGCGGAGCAACTCAGCCGGCGAATCGCCGAGCCGCCCGAGGCGTCGCCCATCGTCATGACGCCGCCCGTCACGTCCGCGGCGGATCGGGCAGAGATCGCCGCCGCGGTCCGCGAGTACGTCCAGCCTGCTGACGCCCGCCTGCTCGCCGCGACCCGGGACATCCTGCCTGAGACGCGAGAGGCGTCCGGCCTCTCCGCGCTGCCGGATGGCGAGCCGATCTACGACGCCCTGCGATTCCGGTGGACCACGCTGCGCACCGATCCGGACGAGCTCCATCGCTTCGGCCTGGCTGACCTGGAGGCGATCGAGGCCGAACGCCGAGAGATCGCCAACCGCGCAGGCTTCGGTGACCACACGGCCGCCTTTCGCGCGGCCATTGCCGAGGACGGCGGCAACCGTCCGCGAACTCCCGATGAGCTGCTCGCGCGGATGCGCGCCGACCTCGTCCGGGCCCTCGATGCCACGCCTGCCTGGTTCTCGCGGTTACCTCACGCCGCGTGCCACGTCGAGCCGCTCGACGCGGCGCTGGAGAGCGACTCGTTCGGCTACTACGTCCCCCCGACGCCGGACGGGAGCCGGCCGGGCGCCTTCTACATGAACACCGCGCAACTGGCCACGAAGCTATTCAGCCGCTTCGCGACGGTCACCTACCACGAGACGATCCCGGGCCATCACCTGCAGCTGGCGACGGAGGCCGAGCTGCCCGGACTGTCGGCGTTCCGTCGTCTGGGCGCCCGCGAGGCGTGCGGCGCCTACGTCGAGGGCTGGGCCCTGTACACGGAACGGCTCGCCGACGAGATGGGCCTGTTCCGGAACGACGCGGAGCGGTTCGGGATGCTCGACGGCCAGGCGTGGCGGGCCGCGCGGCTCGTCATCGACACCGGAATCCACGCGTTCGGCTGGGAGCGGGAGCGCGCGGTCGACTTCCTGTTGAACGCGACGGGGTTCGAGCGCGCCGACGCGGCGATCGAGGTCGACCGCTACGTCGCGATGCCGGCGCAGGCGCTGGCGTACAAGGTCGGCCAGCGCGCGATCGAGGGGCTGCGCTCGGCCGCCATCCCGGGGGATGCCCCTGATCGGACTTCAGCCGTCCGGCGTTTCCACGATGCCCTGCTGGCTCACGGCTCGCTGCCCCTCGAAGTGCTCGCGGCCAGCGTGCCGCGCTGGCTGGCGGCTACGACGCCCGCTGGGGCTGGTTCGCGGATACGACCCGAATGATGCCGATGATCTCGACCGCCGCGATGACGACGAGCGCGATCCCGATGAACGTCTCCATGTCGACCTCCTGACCGACCTCTCACCCGCGGCCGGCTGGGTCCGCCGCTTGCCGGATCATGGGGTCGCCGGCCGGTCGACACAAGCCTCCGGCGCGCACGGGCCTGGCGCTGGCTCAGCGTGCGGGACGTTCCTGCAGTCGTGGCACGAGCTCCGTGAGCTCGGTCGCGACGTCAACAGGCCGGGCGCCGAGCCGCTGGAGGAGCGCGAACACCTCGTCTCGTTCTTCGTGGCACATGAGCACGATCACCCGCGGGGAGTCGGGCCGGCCGTTGCCGGCCCCCGCCGCACCGGCAAGCTCAAAGCGGAGCGCCTCGGTCTCGGAGCCATAGACCGGCACGCCTGCCGGCACCTGCCCGCCCTCGCGGACGCCCGCCAACAGCTCGCCGATCACCGACTGGCGGGAACGTCCACGCAGGTACCTAAGGGTCTCCTTAATGGCGACGCGCTGGGCGCGCCGGGCCGCGATGCGTCCGATCCCGCGCAGGGTGTCGTCGGGACGGTCGCCGGCCGTGCCGATGATCATGGTGATTGGCGCGGCTCTGCCCGCGGCTCCTCCTGCAATTCCTTCCGCGACGTCGAGAATAGCTTCCGTTCCGGCCTCGTTGTGCGCGAAGTCGACGATGACCACGCGTTGCCCGAGCCTGAAGATGTTCAGCCGCCCCGGTGATCGGTCCGAGCTTGGGCGGAAGTCACTCAAGCCGTGGGCGACCTGGGCGATCGAGGCGCCAAGCGCCCGGGCGGCACCGGACGCCGCCAGGACGTTGGCGATGTTGTGGCGCGCAAGCCCACCGATCGTGATCGGGACGTCGCGCAATGCAGCGATCTCGGTCCGCTTTCGGCCCTCGGCTTCCACGAGCTGCTCGCCGTCCAGGACGTAGGCACGCCCGCCTTTGGCTACGTGTCCGCGGACGATCGCAGAGCCGCCGCGCGGCCCGACCGAGAAGAATGCGACGTTTGCCTGGACGCGGCGCGCGATCGCGGCGACATAGCGGTCGTCGCCGTTGAGGACCACCCAGCCGTCAGGTCGCGTGATGCGGCAGATCGTCGATTTCACCTCCGCGAGCTCGGGCAGCGTGTGAATTCCCTGCAGGTCGAGGTGGTCCGACGTGACGTTGGTCAGGACGCTCGCTTCGTTGGACTCGTAGCCGACGCCACGCAGCACGATTCCGCCGCGTGCCGTCTCGAGCACGGCGACGTCCACGTCCGACCGACCGAGCACCTGGCCTGCGCCGCCGGGACCGGTCCAGTCGCCCGGATCGACCAGCCGCTCGTCGATGAGCACACCATCGGACGTCGTCGTTCCGACGTGACGTCCCGCGAGCACGAGGATGTGCGTGACGAGGCGGGTCGTCGTGCTCTTGCCGTTCGTGCCGCTGATCGACACGATCGGGACCCGGCGGTCCTCGTCGCGCAGCCAGGCGGGACCCGACCCGCCGACCTCCGCGATCCGCTCGTTCCAGCGGGTGACCGTCCGTTGCTGCCCCGGGGTCAACGTCGCGGAGCGGGCAGCCGGGATGTCGCGCTCGGCGAGGTGGAACGCGGCGTCCGAGATCGTGCGGGCCCGTTCTGAGCGTGTCCACGGATAGCTCAGGATCCAGTGGCCGGGATCCGACGAGCGATGCACGGCGGTACCGGCGCGGCCCTCGTCGTGGTCGACTCGGAAGCGGCGCACCCACGCCGCCAAGGAAGCGATCTGCGACGGCCATTGCCCCGCCGGTACCCTGGCACCCAGGCGAACGACCGCGTGTCGTCCGGGTTCGCGCTGTCCGTACCACGTCCGGCGGCGACCGATCGCCACCTCGAGCTTCACCGCCGGCTCGAGCCGGTACACGTTCGGACCGTCGAGCAGACGCACTTCGATCAGGCGCACGGTGGGCCGCAGGATACCAACGGTGCATCCCCGTTCGGCGGTCGGTCACCCAACGACCGTCGACGACCTTAGCTTGGAGGCGGAGGTGCCCGTCGACCATCGACGACGACCTTAGCTTCGCGTCAGAGCGTCGTCTCCGGTCGCGCGCCACCTCCGCCGCAGGGCAGGGCCGCGGCCCGCCCACGACTGCGAGCGCCGCCACACATCCGTGGCCGATAGACTCGCTGGCAATGGTTCAGACCGATACAGCGGCCTCGGGCGTCACCGACGAAGAGCTCAATGCGCTCGGTGACTACATCATCGGGCGGCGGTCGGCGTTCCTCGCGGACCTCGAGCGACTCGTCAACATTGACTGCGGCAGCTATACGAAGGCCGGCGTCGACGAGGTCGGCCGGTGGGTCGCGGAGCGGCTGCGAACCCTGGGCCTGGATGTCCGGACGCATCACAACGTCGAGCTCGGCGACACGATCGTCGGAACCCGCGAGGGCGCGGGTGACGGACCCAGCCTGCTGCTCATCGGGCACATGGACACGGTGTTCGAGCCCGGAACAGCGGCGGAGCGACCGTTCCGGATCGAGGAGGGCCGAGCCCACGGTCCTGGGGTGACCGACATGAAGAGCGGCTTGCTGGCAGGCCTCTATGCGATCGAGGCCCTTCGCGCGGGTCAGGCGGATAGGCACTCGCCCTTCGCGCGCCTGACCTTCGTCGCGAACCCCGACGAAGAGATCGGCTCGCCGGTATCCACACCGATCATCCGCGAGCTGGCCGCCAACGCCGACGCCTGTTTCGTGCTCGAGTGCGCCCGGGCGAACGGAGACATCGTGTCGTCGCGCAAGGGGATCTCCGACCTTCGATTGACGGTCCACGGCCGGGCTGCGCACGCGGGAGTCGAGCCAGAGAAGGGCCGCAATGCCATCGTCGAAGCCGCGCGTATCGTCACGGCCATCCACGAGCTGAACGGGCGATGGCCGAGTGTCACGGCGAACGTTGGCGTGATCCGGGGCGGCACCCGTCCGAACGTCGTCCCGTCGGAAGCCACGCTCGAGGTCGATCTGCGGGCCGCGGCCAGGCCGGACCAGGAGGCCGCCGAAGCCGCACTGCGGAACCTGGCGACGTCGTCCGCGGTGCCCGGCACGAGCGTCGACGTCGAGTTGATCGCGCGCCATTGGCCGATGGAGAAGCTGGAACGCTCGGGCCGTCTCGTGGACTACGCGAAGGCAATCGCCGGGCGCCTTGGCTTCCCACTCGAGGATGCGGCGACTGGCGGCGCCTCCGACGCGAATACGACAGCCGGAATGGGTATCCCGACGCTCGACGGTCTCGGTCCGATCGGGGGCCGCGACCACTCGCCCGAGGAATACCTGGAGGTCGATTCCATCGGCCCGAGGACCACGCTGCTCGCAGGGCTGCTCCTGGCGGTAGCCCGCGACAAGACGATCGCTGCGCGGCGGTCCCGGGAGCGGTGACCCGTCGAACGATCTCGTCCGGCGGACCCTGGGAGGCGATCGCGGGCTACAGCCGCGCAGTCGTGATCGGCGACACGTGTGCAGTTTCAGGCACGACGGACGCCGGACCCGAGGGCCGATCCCGCCACCCGGGCGACATGGCGGCCCAGACACGGGCCGTCTTCGAAATCATCGAGCGCGCACTCGACGAGGCCGGCTTCTCGATGGCCGACGTGATCCGCACGCGGATGTTCCTGACCGACATCGCCCGTGCCCCGGAGGTGAACGCCATTCATCGCGAGGTGTTCGGTGATATCCGCCCGGCGTCGACGATGGTCCAGGTCGCCGCGCTGATCGACCCGAGTCTGCTAATCGAGATCGAGGTCGACGCCCGCCGCTAACCCATGCGGACCCGGGTGCGCTCAGGCAAGGCCGGCCGAGCGTGCCGCGGCGACGAGAACGACCGCCGCGAACAGCCCGACGAACAGGTTCCGACGCCAGAGCACGAGCAGCAGGCAGGCCAGGACGGCCAGCCACTCGATGCCCACGTGAAACGCCCCGGGACCCTGCGCATCAGTTACGAACGTGCTCTTCGCAGCGAGTGCGGCCAGGACCGCGGGGCCCACCAGGCGGAGGTATTCCAGGAGTCGGGGCGAGAGGCGCTCGAACTGCCCGGACAGGAGCGGGATCGCCCGCGACGGATACGTCGCCAGGAACATCAGGAAGGCAAGCCCGACGAGGTCCGTCTTCATCGCGAGGCTTCGCCGGCGCCGGAAGAGCCGGCGCTCGAGCCAAGGTCCGGATGCGCCGTCCCGCGACCCATCGGCGCCGGGTTGTCGGGCTGGATGTTCGCCGGCAGCGGGCCTGGCAGCGCGAGGCCGGCCAGCGGTCCGATCAGGCCGCCCGCCAAAACGGCGATGCGAGTATCTACGAGAAGCCCGGTGGCGATGGCTACCACCACAGCCGCGCCGGCGGCCACCAGTTCCCGGCGCCCACTGATGAGCCCGATGGTCAGGCCGGCCATGGCCGCTGGAAAGACCACGTCGAGGCCGAGCCGCGACGGGTCCGGGATCGCGCTGGCACCGAGGATGCCGATGATCGTCGCCGCGTTCCACGGGATGAACGTGGACCCGATCGCCGCCAGCCAGTAGCCGCGGACGTCCGCCCGGGCCAGGCGCCGGAAGTGAGCGATCGTCAGCGCGAACGACTCATCCGTCAGGAGATGGGCCATCAGCGCGCGCTTGACTGTCGAGATCTCGCTCAGCCAGGGACGCAGGGCCGCCGAGTACAGCAGGTGGCGGGCGTTGAGCAGCGCCGTCAAAAGAACGATCGCGGGCCACGGCATCCCGGCGCTGACGAAGCCGACCGCCGCGAACTGGGCGGCTCCCGCAAAGACGATGACGCTCATCGCTGAGGCCTCGAGCGGCGAGTAGCCCGCAGCTCGCGCGGCCAGGCCGAATACGACCCCGAAGCCGCCAGCGGACGCGGCGATTCCCAGCGAATCCAGCAGGAGTTGCCGGCGTGCGGAGGCGAGCTCCTCAGTTGTGGTGTCGGTCGAGGTTCCGGCGGTCAGCGGAGAAAGGTCTCGCCGCAGGTCCCGTCGCAAACGACGTACAGGGCGTGGAGGTCGTGCGCGTAGCCGGCCACGTGGAGAAGGCCGTCACAGGCAGGGGTCGGGCACTTCCAGACCCACCAGCGCTCGTTGTCGTCAACCGGCGTGGTCTCGGCTGCGATCTTCTCGCGCAGACCTTCGCGGGAGGCCATCACCGATTCAACGTGAGCCGCGCGATCGGCCTCGGTCTCGCTCGTATACGGGTAGTTCTGGGCGACGTTCGAGGTCACACGCCCTCCCGGCCGGGTAATCCCTGCCACCCGCTCCACGGGTGCCGAACACGCCGGCGGCGGGCGGTCGCGATGCAGATGGAAGGCCGGTGACAGCGAACGTGTGAGCGCAGCCCTGTCACCGGCGACGCGGAGTATAGCCCTCGCGTGTCACGCCGCTGCGAACACGCCGGCGATCTGCTCGATTGAGCGTCGCTCCGCGCCCGGCGACATCCCGTACCAGGGCGCTGCGAGGATGACGCGCGCCAGGCCCGGCACAGAGTTCCAGGCGGAAAGGCGATCGCGCAGCTCATCCGGCGATCCGCTGATCGCCACCGCATCGAGGAAATCGTCGTCGATCAGGTCAGCCATGCGGTCGTGGTCGCGGCGCACGAACGCCCGCCGCAGCTCGCCCTGGATCGACGCGCGATCGTGGAGCTGCAGGATCGGCAGGTAGGTCCGTGTCGTGGCGTAAAAGGCGATCTGGAGGCGCCCCGCGCGTCGCGCGGCGTCGGCGTTCTCGCCAACCGACACGATCGCGGTTGCCGTGATCGGGCAGGCATCCGTCCCACGCCCGGCCGCGACCAGGGCTTCCGAGACAGCTGGGGCGACGACCTCCGAGAGATAGCGCGGTGATGCCAGCGGATGACCGATGAGCCCGTCGGCGACGGTGCCCGCGGTCCGGGCCATCAGAGGTCCGACGGCCGCGAACAGGATCGGGACGTCGGGGCGTCCGGGCTGAGCCGGACCATGGAACGTCGGCATGGTGATCTGGTAGAAGGGGCCCTCGTGGCGGACGCCTTCACCGCGATTGGCGGCCCAGACGTGGCGCACGGCGAGGGCGTAGTCGGCCAATTTCGGAGCCGGATGCTCGAAGGGCACCGAAAAACGACCCTCGAGGACGCGCTTGACCTGGGTGCCGAGCCCGAGAAGGAAGCGGCCGCCCGACAGCTCGTCGAGGTCCCACGCCTCCATGGCGGCGATCGTCGGCGAGCGCGGGAAGGCGAGCGTCACTGCCGTTCCGACCCGGATCCGTCGCGTCGCGCAGATCGCGGCCGCGGCCTGGACGAGCGACGACCTCGTGAGCTCGGCCGTCCAGACGGACTCGAACCCCGCGTTCTCGGCCGACCGCGCGAGGTCGGCCACGTCCGCGATGGACCCACCGATGCCAAGCCCGAGCTTCACCGGCGCGTCGTGCTCACCACGTCTCGGGGAGCCCGTTACTCCGGGGATCCGTCGCGGCCGCGACCGAACCCTCGCCAGCGGCCGGTCCGCCCCTCACCAGCTCGATCGCGTGGCAATGGCCGAGCCCCGAATCGAAGCTCGCGACCCGATCGATCGGATGTCCGAGCCCCTCCAGGGCCTCGAGGACCCCACGCGCGAAACGAGGTTCGGCGCGTACCTCGACCGGTGGCGCGAAGTGCGCCGCGGGCTCGACGAACCAGCGCGGTGCCGCGACAGCCGTCCCGACATCGACCGCGCCATCGACGAGCCCGGACACGACCTGGGCGTGGATCTGTGGCTGGGCGTCGCCGCCCATGGAGCCGACCACCACCCACGGCCGTCCGTCCCGGAGGAGCATGCCCGGCATCAGCGTGTGGAGCGTGCGCTTGCCACCCTCGAGGAGGTTCGGGTGATCGGGGTCGAGCGAGAAGTAGCTTCCCCGGTTCTGGAAGTGGATGCCCGTCTCGGGATCGACCACGCCCGACCCGAAACCCATGTAGTTCGACTCGATCAGGCTGACGGCATTTCCATCCCCGTCAACCGTGGCGAGATAGACGGTTCCGCCGCCGCGAGGTCCGGTAGCGACAGGCGGCGTTGCCGCCCGCGCGGGATCGATCATCTGCGCGAGGCCTCGGGCGCGGGCCTTGTCGAGCAGGTCGTCGACCGGCACCTCACGGAAGGCCGGGTCCGTCAGGAAGCGGTCCCGGTCGGCGTATGCGAGCTTGGATGCCTCGATCCCGAGGTGGATCCAGCCCGGGTCGAGCACGCCATCCGGGCCAAAGGCTGATGGACGGGGTGGATCGAACGCCTCGAGGATGTTCAGGAGCTCGAGGGCGACGACTCCCTGGCTGTTCGGCGGGTGCGTCGTTGCTGTGACGCCGCGGTAGGTCGTGGAGATCGGCTCGACCCACTCGCAGGTGTGCCGCTTCAGGTCGTCCGGAGCGATCGCAGAACCGGCCTCGGCCAGGCATCGCGCGATGCTGTCGGCCACACGGCCCTCGTAGAAATCGGCGAGACCGGCCTCCGCGAGGCGCTCGAGCGTTCTGCCGACGGCCGGCCGGCGGACGACCTCGCCGGGCCGCCAGGGTCGACCGTGCGGGCGGAACTCGGAGGCCCAGGTTCGACCACCGTCCTGAAGCTCGGCGGCGAGGATGCGGGTCGTCCGTTCGACCGCGGCTTCGAAGCCCTCGTCCACTGGAAAGCCATCACGGGCCAGGTCGATGGCGGGCCCGAGGACCTGGCCCGGCGACAGGCGCCCATACGCCTCGTGCGCGTCGGCCCACGACCCGACGGCTCCGGGCACCGTGACGGACAGAGGACCCCGCAGTGGCAGCCGCTCGAGGCCGGACCGGCGCAGGGCCGCCGCGTCGGCGCCCGCCGGCGCCCTGCCGGACCCGTTGAGGGCCGTCTGCCGTTTCGACCGCTCGTCCCAGATGAGCCAGAACGCGTCTCCGCCGAGCCCGCATGCCTGGGGCATGACGACGGCGAGGACCGCGTTCGTGGCAATCGCCGCGTCGACCGCCGAGCCCCCGATCCGCAGGACGTGGAGTCCCGCCGACGTCGCGAGGTGGTGCGGAGCAACGACGGCGCCTCGGCGCCCGCGTGAAACGGCAGCTGGGACGAGGGGGCGTTCCGGGCTCACGGGACTGAGTCTAGGGAGTTGACCCGCCACCAGTCCTCTAGCGCCATCGCCGCACCGCCACCATGACGAGGGCGGGTACGCTTGCCACGATGGAACGCTCCTTGTGGGCTGTCCTGCTTGGGACGTTCACGCTCCGGTTCAGCACCGCGCTGACCGGCACGACGCTGATCTACTACTGGGCCGACTTTCCGAAGTTCGGCGGTCCGAAGGTCGATCCGGCCGAAGTGGGCATCTTCGTGGCGCTCTTCTTCGCGGCCGAGCTCGTGCTGTCGACCCCGTTCGGGATTCTGTCCGACCGCTGGGGTCACCACCGCGTCATGCAGTTCGGCCCGATCTTCGGTGCGGTGGCGGTGCTCATCACGTGGCAGACGACGAACCTCGTCCTGATCGGTGGAACGCGGCTACTCGAGGGAGCGTCCACCGCGGCGAGTGTCCCGTCGATCCTCGGCTTCATCGCCCTCGTGACGGCGCGCGACGAATCGCTACGGGGCCGCGCGTCTGCGCGATTCGAAGGCGCGACGCTTGCCGGCATCGGGGCGGGAGCCGTCGCGGCGGGCATCCTGTACAGCGGGGTCGGTGCGTGGGACGGCTTCGGGAGGGACACCTTCCTGCTCAACGCGGTCCTGTACGGCGTGTCGTTCCTGATCTACCGCCTCGGTGTCACGGACCCGCGGGCGGAACGCGGTGGCGGTGGGGCGCCGCACGCCTTCGACTTCGGCCGCTACCGGCGGGTTCTCGCCTCGTCACACGTCTGGCTGCTCGCCCCGACCTGGATCGCGATCAACGCGGCACTCGGCCTGTGGACCACCCAGTCGATCTTCCAGCTGGTCCGCGAGCGCGATCCGCGCTTCCACGACCAGCTGCTGATGGGCGGCTTCGATCCCGCGCTCGTCAGCGTGGGCCTGGCTGCCGGACTCATCGTGTTCTTCGTCGGCCTCGTGTTCTGGGGCGACCGCTTCAAGCTGTACCGCCGCACGACGATCATCTTCGTCGGCATCGCCGGGGGCGCGGCGGTCGTCGTTGGCGCGCTGCTCGTCAATCACAGCGAGGGCCTGCCGATCGTGATCAGGGTGCTCTTCGCGATCGTGGTGATCGGCGGACTGTTCGTACTGTCCGGCGCCACGCCCGCTGCCCTCGGGCTGCTCGCCGATGTCTCCGAGCGACACCCCCACGACCGAGGGGCGATCATGGGGCTCTATTCGGTGTTCCTGGCTGTCGGCCAGATCGGCGGGAGCCTCATCGGGGGACAGGTCGCCAGGATTCGCGGGATCGACGCGATCCTCATCCTGACCCTCGTGCTGCTCGCTATCGCCCTGATCCCGCTCTGGCGACTGCGGGCGTTCGAGCACGAGCTTTCGCCCAGCCCGGACGTCCCGCCCGCGGAGCTCGAGATCGCCTAGCAACGTGCCACCGTTCGCTGGGCCGTCCATGACCGCCCTATCATTCGCGGTCGAGGGGGTCGAGAGAGGGAGGCCGCCGTGAGCCGTGTCGCGATCGTCACCGACTCTGCCTCCGACCTCACACCGGAGCAGGCACGCGCCGCGGGCATCCGCATCGTCCCGCTCGAGGTCACCTTCGGGTCGCAGCGATTCAAGGCCGGCGTCGACCTGACGACCGAGGCGTTCTGGGAGCGCATGGTGGCACCCGATGCGCCGTTCCCGACCACGGCGGCGGCCAGCCCCGGTGACTTCCGGGCGATCTTCAGCGAGATGTTCGAGGCGGGCGCCGACGCGGACGCCGACGCGGACGCCGACACGGGCGCCGACACGGGCGCCGACGCGATCGTCTGCGTGAACGTCGCGGGCACCCTGTCGGGCACGATCCAGAGCGCCACGATCGCGCGCGAGATGCTGGCCGACCGGGAAATCCACATCGTCGACTCGACGTCGGCGTCGATGGGCGAGGGAATGCTCGCGCTACTGGGCGCCGAAATGGCCGCGGCAGGCTCAAGCGCGGCCGAGATCAGTGCGCGCATGCGCGACCGGACGGCCGATCTCAACGTATTCGTTGCCCTGGACACGCTCGAATACCTCAGGAAGGGCGGCCGCATCAGCGGGACGCAGGCGGCGATCGGCGGTTTCCTGTCGGTCAAGCCGATCATCACGATCAAGGACGGCGCGGTCGACACCGCGGATCGCGTGCGCACCCGTTCGAAGGCGCGCGAGCGCGTGCTCGAGCTGCTGACCCAACGTCCCGTCGAGCGCCTCGCGATCCTCTACACGACGTCCACGCCAGAGGAGGTCCAGGCCTTCAGGGATGAGGTGGTCGGCCGGGTTCCGGGCGGTGTGGACGCCGGACGGGTGACCGTCAACCCGGTCGGTCCGTCGGTCGGTCCGCACCTCGGACCGGGCTGTCTCGGGGGCGTCGTCCTCTACGCCCGATGACACCGGGAATAGGACTCTTGATCGACTGATCGCGCGCGGGCGCGGGCTATACTCGGCTCACCTTTCGTTGCCGCGACGCGCCGCCCACCTGCGATCACCGGGCTGGCGCAGAGCGCCGTGGGGTCGTCCGGGAGACGGCCCAGAACGCGGGTCGCCCACATCGGCGAGCCCGCCGCGGAGGATCTCAACTCCATGACGACCGAGCACGTCGCTGCGGCGATCAACGCCTGGGAGGTCGCCCAACGGCAGTTCGACCTTGCCGCCGACAGGCTGAGCCTCGACCCCGGGCTCCGGCGCGTGTTGCGCGAGCCCCGTCGCGAGCTCACGGTTCATTTCCCGGTCAAGATGGACGACGGGTCGGTGCAGGTGTTCACCGGCTACCGCGTGCAGCACAACCTCGGTCGTGGGCCGGCCAAAGGTGGCATTCGGTATCACCAGGACGTCACGCTCGACGAGGTCAAGGCCCTCGCCATGTGGATGACGTGGAAGTGCGCCGTGGTCGGCATCCCGTATGGCGGTGGCAAGGGAGGCGTGGTCGTCGACCCCAAGAAGCTGTCGGCCAAGGAGGTCGAGGCGCTCACGCGCCGCTTCACCACCGAGATCGAGGTGCTCATCGGTCCCGAGCGCGACATTCCCGCGCCGGACGTGAACACCAACGCCCAGGTCATGGCCTGGATGATGGACACCTACTCGATGCACCAGGGCTACACGGTCCCGGGCGTCGTGACCGGCAAGCCGATCAGCCTCGGCGGGTCCGAGGGCCGCAACGAGGCGACAGCGCGGGGCACCGTGTACTGCGTCGTCGAAGCCGCCGATCACCTGGGGATCGAGCTTAAGCGGGCGACCGTCGCCATCCAGGGCTTCGGCAACGCCGGCTCGATCGCGGCCAAGCTGATGCGTGAGGAAGGGGCGACCGTCGTCGCCGTGTCCGACTCGACGGGCGGAATCCTGAATGCCAACGGCCTGGATATCGATCGCGTGATTGCCTGGAAAAAGGAACACGCAACCGTCCAGGGCTTCCCCGGCGCCACGGACATCACGAACACCCAGGTGCTCGAGGTCGAGTGCGACATCCTGATCCCTGCGGCACTCGAGAACCAGATCACGGCGCGCAACGCGGGCCGGATCCACGCACGGGTGATCGCCGAGGCGGCGAACGGGCCCACGACGCCGGACGCGGACGAGGAGCTCTACCGGCGCGGCGTCTTCATGATCCCCGACATCCTGTGCAACGCCGGGGGCGTCACGGTGAGCTACTTCGAGTGGGTCCAGGACCTCAACCGCGACCACTGGAGCGAGTCGATCGTCAACGCCAAGCTCAAGGACATCATGGTCCGCTCGTTCGACGAGACGTTCGCGATTTCGAAGCGCGAGCAATGCGACATGCGCACCGCCGCCTACCTCCTCGCGGTCGAGCGGGTCGCCAATGCGACCTCGATGCGCGGGCTGTACCCGTAGTCTGAGTGAGTCGCGCCGTAAGGCGCGCATTCGCGACGGTCGACTGGCCGAATATTCGCGCGAGGGCTGCTAGTCCGCTGCGCGGTGGCACGTTCCCCACTCCCAGTCATCGGTGGACTGAAAAGGCGAAACGCACGCCCGGAGCTGTCCCCGTTGGGGGAGATCCGCGTTCGGGCAGCGGGCTCCTGTCTCTTCGGCGGCCGGGATCGCGCCCCGGACTCCGCTTATGAGTCCACCCATGACTGAACGTGGGATCGCGAGGGACTGATCGCCCGTCCATCACCGTTGCAGACGATCAACGCCGCCCGACAGACCGCCGACCTCCATGCTGCGGTCGAGCGGAATCCGGCTGCTACCATCCGCCGCATGCTCGATCACGAAGAGAAATTCCTGTTCAAGGAGGAGATCCTCCACCTCGCCAACGCGATGGGCGAGCCGGGCGTGCTCGACAACGTCGAGGACCTCCTGACGGACGTGATCACGAGCCCGCGCTTCGACTCCGAGGTCTTCACCCTCGAGCGAAGCCTGCAAGTCATGCTCGGGCCGCGGGCCGGGACGACGCTGGTCGGACTGCTCACCGTTGCCCCAGAGGTATTCGACGAGGTGGCCGAAGTCCGGATTCCGCCCGAGGTCCATGAGCGCCTCGTCGCCTGGCGGGCCAGGTTCGGCCTGGCAATCGACAACGCCCTGAACTTCCTGAACAACCCCGACGGGATCCAGGGCCACAACTTCGCGACGCAGGTCGCGCACGTCGAAGAGCGCCGTGTCCTGCAGGGGCGCCTGACGCTCGTGCGCTACAACAACGAGCCGCAGTTCTTCGTTGCCGACGCGAGCGTGTTCATGGGCCTGGTTGTCGACATCATGGAGCGCCTCGGGCCGTACCTGGAGCCTGACGCGGTCGACGCCGAAACGATCTCCAGGCTGCGGGACGCGGTCCAGCTGGTCGAGCGGAAGACGACCGCCCGCAGTTAGGTTGCGCCACCTCTACCTGGCGGCGACCGGGCAGAACCGGGGGAAGACGACCGCCGCGCTTGGGTTCCTCGACGGCTTCCTGTCACGCGGCCTGTCCACGGGATTCATGAAGCCCGTCGGCCAGCGCACCGTGATCGAGGATGGCGTCCCGGCTGACGAGGACGCCGTGCTCATGAAGAGCGTCTTCGACCTGCCCGACGGGCTGTCGCTCATGAGCCCCGTGCATATCCCGCGCGGGTTCACGAAGGCCTACATCGCCGGCGAGGTCGTGGAGGACCTCGGGGCGAAGGTCCTGGCCGCGTACCAGCGGGTAACCGACGGCCGCCAGATCGTGCTCGTGGAGGGGACTGGCCACGCCGGCGTCGGCGCGGTCATCGGCCTGTCGAATGCGACCGTCGCCGCGATGCTCGGCACGCCGGCGATCATCGTGTCGGAGGGCGGCGTCGGCCGGCCGATCGACGAGATCGTGCTGAACGTCGCGCTGTTTGCGGCCCATGGCGTGCAGGTCGCCGGTGCGATCGTCAACAAGGTCCAGATCGATGCCCAGCCCGGCATCGCGCGAACCCTCGAGCGGGGCCTGGCAAGGCACGGCGTCCCATTGCTCGGCGTGCTGCCGTACCGCCCGATCCTCTCCAACCCGACCCTGGGCATGATCCTCGAGGGCGTCCACGGCGAACCGATCCACGATGGCCCGGACCTGGATCGAGTCATCGACAACGTCGCCGTCGGGGCCATGGAGCCCGGCCACATGCTGCAGCGGATTGGTCCCGGGACACTCGTGATCGTGCCGGGCGACCGGGAAGACGCGATCCTCACGCTGACCGACGCCCACCGGGCCGATGACGGTCGCGGCGTGGCCCTCGGCCTCGTGCTGACCGGCGGCTACCGTCCCGGTGCGTCGGTCCTGGCCGAAATCCGGCGCGCGGACCTCTTCGCGGCGCTCGTCCCCGAGGACACCTACTCGGTCGCGTCCGAGGTCCACGACCTGCTGGTCAAGACGCACCCTGCCGACCTCGAGAAGATCGAAACGATCAAGGCGCTCGTCGCGGAGCACCTCGACATCGACCGGATCCTTGAGGTTGCCGCCGAGCCTGCCCGCCGTACCTGACCGCCGTGCCTGGGCCGGCGCCGAGGTCAGGGCAGCGGCTCGTTGTCGATCAGGCGCGTCGTTCCGAAGCGGACCGCCAGCGAGAGGAGCGCTGGGCCCTCAACGCGATCGAGCTCCGCCAACGTCCGGCCGTCAGCCACGGACACGTAATCGACGTCTGCGCGGGGCTCGGCCGCGAGGACCTCGGACATGCCGCGGCGCAGGAGGTCCCCGGAGCGCTCGCCAGCCTCCCAACGCGCCCTGGCCGCCATCAGCGCCCGATACAGGACAGGCGCCGCAGCCCGGTCCGCGGTCGAGAGGTGGACGTTGCGCGAGGACAGAGCCAACCCGTCAGGCTCGCGGACCGTCGGGCAGGCGATGACCTCCGTCGGCAGGGCGAGGTCGAGCGCCATTCGTCTCACGACCATCACCTGCTGGGCGTCCTTCTG
>DASXSA010000022.1:0-14312 GCA_036506235.1 Candidatus Limnocylindrales bacterium
CGCGGGAAGCGTCCGACTCGCCGCGGGAAGCATCGGACTCGCCGCGGGAACCGTCCGACTCGCCGCGGGAACCGTCTGACTCGCAGCGGGAACCGTCTGACTCGCAGCGGGAACCGTCTGACTCGCCGCGGGAACCGTCCGACTCGCCGCGGGAAGCGTCCGACTCGAGGGCCGCCTCCAATCGCTCAGCAATCGGTGTGCTGCGAGTTTGGAATTCCGGCTCGCGGAGAGCTGGTGGGCTCGCGGATTCCGTTCGGGCGGAGGCTTGGTCGGTCCTCGGAGGAGCGGTATTCCTGGCGAGCAGCATGTCCATTGCTGGATAACGGGAATGACCGCCACGTGTCGCGGCCTTTGCCGCCCCGCCCGCCGTCCCGCCCGCCGTCCCGCCTGCCGGCCGGATGTGCCCGCCGCGAGCGTGGTTGAGCTGGCCCATCTCGTCGACGAGCCCGCGCTCCCGGGCCCGAGCCGCCGCGTTCCCGGGCCCGGCCGCCGCGCCCTCCGGCCAGCTCGCCGCCGCGCCCTCCGGCCAGC
Organism: Candidatus Limnocylindrales bacterium; assembly: GCA_036506235.1. Lineage (GTDB taxonomy): Bacteria > Chloroflexota > Limnocylindria > Limnocylindrales > CSP1-4 > CF-16. The sequence continues at coordinate 532 of DASXSA010000022.1, forward strand.
TCGCCGAAGCACCCCCCGAGCCGCCTTCCACCTCTCCCGGCCGCACGAAGAACTGCCCGAAGCCGCCCTCTGCCTCGAGGTCTCGGCGGACCATGACCGAGTCGTACGTCTCGAGCGCCTTCGCGACGCGATCGACGAGCGGGCGCGGGAAGCCGAGCGCATAGCCAACCTCGCGGACGGCGGAGCGCGCCCGGTACGTGACGAGGTTGCAGACCATGCCGGTGTGCTCCTCCCCGTAGCGCTCGTAGACGTACTGGATGACCTCCTCCCGGCGCTCGGCCGAGAAGTCGATGTCGACGTCCGGATACGCCGTCCGGCCTTCGTTGATGAAGCGCTCGAAGAGCAGGTTGTGGCGGATCGGGTCGACGCGGGTGATACCCAGGACGTAGGCCACGATCGAGTCGGCCGCGCTGCCCCGGCCCTGCGCCGGAATGCCGCGCTCACGGGCGAAGCGCATCAGGTCCCAGCAGATCAGGAAGAACTCGGCGAGGCCGGTCTTCTCGATCACCGACAGCTCGTGGGCGAGCTGCCGGACGACCGCCGAGGTCATCGGGTGGTAGCGCCGACGCGCGCCTTCGTGACAGAGGCCCTCGAGATACGAGAACGGCGTGTCGCCATCGGGTACCGGAAAGCCAGGGAAGCGGTACTGCTCGAAACCGAGTTCGATCGAGCATTCGGCCGCAAGCTCGCCGGCATTCCGGATGCCCTCCGCCCAGGCGCGGGCCGTTGCGGGATCGCTCGACGCGGTGGCCTCATCGCCCGGCGGCAGGGCCGCGAGCTCCTCGGCCGACTTCAGGTACTGCTCGCCTGACTGATCGCGCAGGTCGGCGAGCGTATCGAGTGTCCGGCCGTGCCGGATGGCCGTCACGACGTCGTGCAGCTCGCGTCCGTCCGGCTCGGCGTAGTGGACGTCATTGGTCACGACCACGGGAAGCCCCAGCTCGGCGGCGAGACGGGCGGTCTCCGCGACGAGCCAGTCGTCGTCGGGCAGCAGATGGTGCTCGAGCTCGAGGACGAACCCGGCCGAACCGACAGGGCCGACGGAACCGACAGAGGCGGCCGACCCTTGGCCTGCAGCCGAGCCCCGTCCTCCGACGCTCCCCCCGAACAACCGGGCATAGCCCTCGGCGACGGCCCGCGCACCAGCCCGATCGCCCGCGCGCAGGCGGCGCGCGATCTCCCCATCCCGGCAGCCGGACAGCGCCACGACCCCCTCGGTGTGCTCCCGGAGCAGCGCCTGGCTGAAGCGTGGCACCCCCTTCGTGCCCCCCAGGTTCGCCCGCGAGACGAGCCGACACAGGCTCCGGTAGCCGCGGGGATCGCGCGCGAGCAGGACCAGGTGCGGTCCGCGTTGCGGCACGCCGATCCCGCGGAGGTCCTCGCGAACCGCGTCGCGGTGCCCGGGCAATCGGGGGCGCTCGGGGCGAGGCCGGCGCGGGACGCCTTCCGTCACGCCTTCGGGCGAGGCGAGAGGGATTAGTCGGCCGGCCCGCCTCGCTCGCCGCCGCGGAACGACCAGACCCCGCGGATCCGGCTCCGCCGCATCGAGCAGCTCGATCTCGACTCCGACCACTGGATGGACTCCCGCTGCCTCTGCGGCCGACACGAAACGGACCGCGCCGTACAGCCCCAGGTGGTCGGTGATGGCCAGCCCCGACAGGCCCAGCTCGACCGCGCGATCGACCAGCTCGTCAGCGGACGAAGCCCCATCCAGGAACGAGAAGTGGCTGTGGCAGTGAAGCTCGGCGTAGGCGGTGGACACAGGCTGCCTGTACGGGCGGAAGGCCGTCGAAAGGGCCTTCCATGGTAATAGAACATGCGTTCTGTTGCCAGCGGGTTCGACCAACAAGGGGACCTCCGCTCCGCCTGGGCTGGCCCCATGGGGCCGTGTCCAACTGGCCCCTTCGTAGGGATGGACGGGAGGTCCGATCTCCCGTCCCATGACGGCGATGCAGAAAGAGGGTGCTGCTCCCCGTCACCGGCTTTCCCAGGTCCTCGCGGTCCTGCTGGGGGCGGGCCTCCTGTCGTCCGTTGGGATCGCCGGTTCGGCACCCGTCGCGAAAGCCACCGCAAGCACGCAAAGCGCGGCGGCAACCGTCTCGCTCACCGCCGTCGATCCGGGAATCCAGCCGATCGTCCGGCAGACGCGGGCGCTGACCGCTGAGGTGTTCGGCTATCTCCCCTACTGGCGGCTCGATGCGAACACCGCCGGCCAGTTGCAGTACGACCTGCTGTCGACCATCGGCTTCTTTGGCCTGGGTATCAAGGCCGACGGCAACCTCGACACGACGTGGATCGGCTACAAGTCGTACCTCTCCGACGACGCGGTCGCCGTCACGAACGCCGCCCACGCCGCCGGCGTGCGGGTGGTGCCCACCTTCCAGCTATTCGACAGCGGAACGCTTCCCAGGATGACCGCGTTCCTCAACAGCGCGACGGCCCAGAACCGGTTCATCGGCCAGGCCCTCGCGCTCATGGATCGGCGGTCGGCCGACGGCGCAAGCCTCGACTTCGAGCCCGTTCCCGCTTCGGTCGAGGACGCCTACGCCGCGTTCGTCGGGCGATTCCACACGGCGATGAAGGCACGCTTCCCCAGGGCGATCGTGGTCAACGCGACCTCCGCCGGCGCCTCGACCAACCTCATCGCCCGGCTCGTCCCCAACGTCGAGCAGCTGTTCGCGATGACCTACAACTACCACTGGTCCGGCTCCACGGTCGCCGGCCCGATCGCCCCGCTCGACAACGCGACGCGCACGGTGAAGAAGCACATCGCCCGCTTCCTGAGCGTCGCGCCAGCGTCGAAGATCCTGCTCGGCGAGGGGATCTACGGCTACGACTGGCCGGTCACGAGCAACGGTCCCTATGCGACCGTTCGCTCCAACCGCACGCTCTACGGCGGCGTGTGGAGTGTCACCTACCGCTCCGTCCACGACTTCCTTGCGGCCCATCCCGAGGTGGTTCCACAGGAGGACACCGTCCAGGGCAGCGGCTGGTTCAGCTACCGCGACACCGAGTTCAACACGTGGCGCCAGGTCTACTTCGAGTCCGAGGTGAGCAAGGCCGCCAAGGACGACTACGCGATCGCCAAGGCCCTCGCGGGCATCGGCCTGTGGACGCTGGGCAACGATCGCGGCTACACCCAGATCTGGGACGTGATCCGCGCCAAGTTCTACTCACCGAGTCACGCGATCAGCCTCCGCGGGACGGTCTACCACCTGTCCGCCGGTGCGACCTACGTGACCGCCGACGTCTGGCAGCGCATCGCGAACAGCGGCAACGTGCCCGAGACGGGAACGCTGGGCTGGGTCATCCGCGACAGGTACGGTCGCGCACGAGTCCACGGCTCGAAGACGGTCACGATCTATCCCGGCAAGACCGCGACCTACATCACGCATACGACGATCGGAACACGACGGGGCCTGGCGTCCGGGACCTACCGCCTTTATCTCACGTACATCGCGAGGTCGGGCACCTGGAAGGCGGCGCCATTCGCCTTCCGGCAGCCGTACTGATTTCCCACCGAATCCCCTTCGATTCGACGAAACATCTGGAGGCGGGACGTCGTCTCAGCGCCGTGATGCAGCGATCCCGCTCCCTTGCCGTCTCGCTGGCACGACCGGTTGGTCTGCTCCTCGCGGCGGTGCTGCTGATCCTGGTTCTCCTCCCGGCCGTTGTCACCGCCCTCGCCGCATCCCCCTTCCAGTCCGCGGGGAGCTGAAAACCAACCACGCTCGTCATCGTCCCGTGCCTGGGGGCCCGGGCCGAGAAACGGCGACGGGCCGGCTGCGATGGCCGGCCAGTCGACCCGCCGGCACGCCTGGTGAGCGGGCGTGACGGCTGCAGGACCCCGTCAACCGACGGGGTCCTGCCATCTACCATCGACCCCAGCACGAACTCGACCCAAGCCAGCAACGCACAACCGGGGGTTCCCATGGCGAACCGATTGCGCCGCCGCTCCTCGAGTCCACGCCCCGCCCCTTTCGGCCTCCTCGTCCTCGCCGTTTCGATGCTCGCGGCCTGCACGACAGCCGCGTCGCCCACCCCGAGCTCTACGCCGGCGGCATCGCTGGCGGCCAGCCCAGCGGCCAGTCCTTCGCCTTCGCTCGCTCCTTCGCAGGTATCCACGGAGGTCGCCTCTCCGTCGAGTCTCCCTGGGCAGACAAAGACAGCCTGGGGACTGATCTGGGACGCCCTCCCGTCCACGTTCCCCCACTATCCCGGCGCGGAGCCGACCGATACGAGAGAAGGTCCATCCAGCGCCTCTCTCGCGTTGCCGACGCAGCCGAAGACGGCGTCCGACTGGTGGACCTCGGCCATGACCAAGCTTGGCTACCAGACGGAGGGGACCGAAGGCCCGCTCGAGGACGGCAGCATCGTCGTGCACTCGGCGGCATCGGGGTCGTGCAAGGTCCAGGCGAGCTTTGCCCCGCTGGGCAGCGACACGCTCGAGACGGTGCTCTTCGCGGCGGCCTGCCCCTTCAACTAGCGGGCCTGGCGGCGACTCCGAAGGGTCAGTCGTAGAGCCGCTCGAGGTGCCACGTGCCGTCGACGCGGTCCAGGTAGACGAGGGCCAGCCAGCGCGGCCCCACCACCTTGAAGTAGTCGCGCCGGATCGGGTCGCGCCACCAGCTCTCCTCGACGCGCCACTGGTTGCAGACCTCGACGCTTTCGCGCCGTCCCGCCCAGCTGATCGCCACGAGGCGACCGGCAGCGTCGAGCTCCGCGGCGATGGGTGGATGCTCCCGGAGGAGACGCGTCACGAGCCGCTCTTCTCGATGGCGCCCGAGGCAATCGGCCGCCACTTCCAGCGTCGCTCGGGAAGTGGCATTTCGGGATCCGTTAGCTCAACGGTCCGGATGCGATCCTCGCCGAAGGTGAGGGCCAGCCGGGCGAGCTGCCAGCCGAGCCGGGTCAGGCGGCCGGCCTGCGGCACGAACAGCGCGAGCTGCTGACCTGTCGCCGGGGCAACGTCTTCGAGCTCGAGCTCGAGGCGCGCGACCGGCGCCGGCGGTGGCGTTCGCTCGAGGCGTGCGAGCAGGAGGCGTTCGATCGCTTCGGCCTCCGCCGTCGGTTCCGGGAGCCGTTGCGCGATCAACTGGGAGGTCGGGGTTTCCTTTGGCGCGAAGGTCGGATCGAGCTCGAGGCGAAGCCGAACGCGGGAGGAGGCCGCGCCACGGGCAACCAGCTGATCGGCAAGCGCCCCGGCAAGGCGATGGAGCACGAAGCGCAACGACTCGAGCCCGTCGACGGGCGGGTCGATCGGCAGTGCGAGCGTCATCCGCTCGGGAGCCCGGCGGGGCCGGAAGGGATCGGTCTCCTCTCCGCGCGCGCGAGCATGGAGCCGTTCGCCCTCCGCGCCGAAGCGCGCCACGAGCGCCGTTCCCGGCAGCTCGGCGATAGCCCCGATCGTCCGCAGTCCGAATCGCGCCAGCCGGCCGCGCACCTCAGGATCCGTTGAGAGCAAGCTCGCCGGCAGGGGTTCGAGGAACGCGGCGTCGCCGTCTGGCCCCACGATCACCAGCCGCTTCGACGGGAAATCGGGGTGGGGCACGCTCGCCGCGACCATGGCTGCGAAGCGCGTCCCGGCGATCGCCGCACGAGGCACGCCCGGAAGCAGGTCGTCCAGCGCCGACCTGATGCGCGCCACGAGCACCGGCTCCAGCCCCCACAACCGATCGAGTCCGTCGACCTGGACTTCGACACGGCCGAAGGCAGGGTCCTCTACGTCGGTTGGGCCAGCGACTCCCGGACTGAACGTCGAGAGGCAATCCAGCGCCGCCTCGATGGCGGCTGCGTCGGCCTCCCGATCGGGGTCGAGGAAGGCGGCCTCAGGCGCCAGCCGGTGTGCGTTGCCGAGGGCCATCCCCCGTCGAACGCCGAGTGCTTCGGCTTCCGGGCTGGCGTCGATCACCGACCCCGCCGTCCAGGGCTGCCCGCCGAGGACGATCGGTCCGTCCGGAAAGGTCGAAACCCCGGGTCCGCCGGCCTGCCCGCTTTCCGCCGAGGACGCGCAGCGGGATCGGGCGAGTCGAAGCGGCAGGTGGGGCCAGTAGAGGTGGAGAAGTCGCATCGTCAAACGTTCCGGTGTCGTTGGTGGGGGCAGAAATGGGATGGCCGGTGGTCGGCAGGTCCTGGGTCCGGTAGCCGGTGGCCCGAGAGCCCTTGCCCGTCTCGACGAGGAGCTCTTCCCGGCTGAGACAGCCGTCCCGTTCGCTACCCTCCGCGTAGAGGATCCGCAGCTCTGCCCGCCGCCCCGGCGGGCCAAAGCGGTTGCGAGCCACCACCACCTCCGTCCGCTGGCCGACCACGTCGCGTCCGAGGTGGATCCAGGACCGCCGGGCGAGCTCGAGACGCAGGCCCGACGCCTCCGCCACAGCTTCGGCCGTTCGTGCCGCCAGTCCGGGCGGTTCGAGGACGACGAGCAGCGTTTCTGCTCGCCGGGCGAGGGCCGCGAGACGGTGGAGGCGTTCGGGAATCCCGGGCCGGTCTCTGGCGCGCGGACCGGCCGATGGCGTGCGTTCGGCCGACGGCGTGCGTTCGGGGGACGTCCTGTGCTCGGGCGATGCCCTGCGTTCGGGCGGCAGGTCGATCAGGAGGACGTCGACGGCACGGGCCTGCAGCAGCGCCCCGGCCATCGCCAGGCCTTCGTCGAGATCGACCGGAGTGAGAACGACCAGCCACTCCAGCTGGACACCCCGAGCAACAGCCTCCACGGGATCCAGGCTGCGAGCGAGATCCACGTAGCCGACGATTCTCCCGGCTGCTTGCGCCTCCGCGGCAAGTCGCAAGGCGAGCGTTGTCTTGCCGCTCGAGTGGTCGCCCAGGACGGCGAGGCTGGCCTGGCGTGGCACGCCACCGGGGCCGAGAATGGCGTCGAGCTCAGGAAAGCCCGTCCGCACGACACGCGCATCCTCGAGCGGCTCGGGCAGGCCCGAGGGCGTCGGAAACGCTTCGGGTAGAGCGGCGAGGGCTCCGATGACGGGAGCGGCCGCACCCCAGCGCTGGCGAAGTGACGCGACGGCGGAAGCAACCTCAGCCGACCCATTGCCCATGGACGAATAATAGAACATGTGTTCGATTGGTCAAGGGCGGAGGGCGCCTGAGCCGTGCTACACTCGGCCGGGTCCGAGCCGGGGCCGCGCCCCGTTGTGGGGATGTAGCTCAGCTGGAAGAGCACCGCGTTCGCATCGCGGGGGTCAGGGGTTCGAGTCCCCTCATCTCCACCATCCCCTCTCAACCTGACGATCCGCCGCGCTCGAACGACAGCGCCGGAGGAGGGCGCTTGACTGCAACCGCAACGACGGCCGGCTCGAGCGGGCTGGCGGTCGCTACCCGGGCACTCCACAAGCGATACGGACCGCGGGTGGCCCTCGCGGGTCTGGACCTGTCCGTGCCAAGCGGCGTCGTCTACGGCTTCCTGGGCCCGAACGGTGCCGGCAAGACCACCACGATGCGTCTGCTGACCGGCCTGATCCACGCCGATTCGGGGACGATCGAGCTGCTCGGACGCCCCTTTGGCCAGGGTGATCGGCGGCGCCTGTTCGAGGTGGGGGCGCTCATCGAGGCACCCGCGTTCTATCCGTTCCTGTCCGGCCGCGAGAACCTGCGCGCGCTGGCGGCGACCGGCGCGCCCACGCCCTGGAGTCGCGTTGACGAGCTGCTGGAGGTGGTCGGGTTGACCGAACGCGCCCGCGACCGCGTTTCCACGTACTCGCTCGGCATGAAGCAGCGACTGGGAATCGCGGCCGCTCTCCTGAGCGACCCAAAGCTCCTCCTGCTCGACGAGCCCGCCAACGGCCTGGACCCTGCAGGCATCGTCGCGATGCGGGACACGCTGCGCAACCTCGCCTCGGCTGGCAAGACGGTCTTCGTCTCGAGCCACATCCTTGGCGAAGTCCGCCAGCTCGCCGACATCGTTGGCATCATTGCGGAGGGGCGGCTCGTCCGCGAGGGACCGATCGAGGAGCTGCTCACGAGCCGGGGCCGCGTGCGCGTGCGGGTGAAACCGGACGAGGTCGGTGCCGCGTTGGCGAGGCTCGAGGCCGGCGGCTTTCGGCCGGTCCAGGGCTCGACCTCGGATGACGGCTGGCTCTCTGTTGCCGTAGGAGGCGACCGGGCATCAGAGATCAATCGGTCGCTTGCGCAGGCCGGGATCTATGCCTCCGCGCTAACGGCCGAGACCGACCTCGAGTCGGTTTTCCTCGAGCTCACCGGGGCAACGCCCACGGGCGACGGCCAACGATCGTTCGGGTCGGCGGGAGCAACCACCGTTGCCGGCCAAGCGAGCGGGCAGGATCCGCAATGAGGCTGTTCGTCGCGGGGCTCCGCAAGCTCGTCCGCCGGCCGGCCAGCTACGTCTCGGTCGGACTCCTTGCCGGGCTCCTCAGCCTGATCCTGATCGCAGTCGGGGCCACGGCGAAGCAGACCGCGGAGCGACCCAATGGCGCCGCGGCGCTGCTCCTCGTCACGTTTCCCCAGGCGTACACGCTGATCCTCTCGTTCATCCTCGGCCTGGGTGGCCTGATCGCGGTGATCTACGGGGCCGCGGTCGCCGGGTCGGAGTGGAACTGGGGCACCCTCAAGGCAGCCGTCGCGAGGGGCGAAAGCCGAAGCCGCTATGCGCTGGTGACGTTCGCATCGGTCGCCCTGTTGATCGGCGTCGGCCTCGTGCTCGCGTTCCTCGTGGGGACGCTGATGGCGGTCGTCGGCGCGAACCTGGCGGGCATCTCGACATCCGGCCTCAGCAATTCGGACGCCCTCGGTCGGTTACCCGACCAGTTCGGGCGCTCGTGGATCGCGGTGGTCGAGGAAGGTGCGCTGGGGTTCACGGTCGCGACACTCGCGCGAAGCCAGCTGGCCGGCATCGGGGCCGGCATCGCGCTCTACTTCGGCGAGCAGTTTGCGAGCATTTTCCTGCCCGATATCGTGAAGTACTTCCCGTTCAATGCGGCGACCGCGGTGGTCGAGAACGCAGGGACCGGGGGCGGCGGCATCATCCAGCGCCTCGAGCCAGGCCTTGCGCTGGTGGTCGTGATGGCCTGGTTGGTCGGCTCGCTATTCGTCGCCGCAGTGTTCACGGAACGGGCCGACATTTCCGGCTGACGGAGCGCTCGGTCGAATCCGGGGCTTGTAGCCCGGTGCAAGAAATGCGCCGGCTTGCGAGCGTCCTAGTCGCGGACCTGGAAGCTGCGAACGGCGAGGGCGAGCATCACGAGGCCGAACGCGATCAGGATCAGCGCCTCGAGCCAGATCGGGACGATCTGGCCGAACAGGCTGACGCCGAGGGGGTCCGCCGCCGATCCCAGGGCCACGCGTCGTAGCGCATCCATCCCGTAGGTCGCCGGATCGAGACGCGTCAGGATCGTCATCCAGTCGGGCAGGCCGCTGAGCGGGAACAGGGCCCCCGACAGGAAGAACATCGGCAGCATCAGGAAGTTCATGACGACCTGGAAGCCCTGCATCGAGCGCATCCGGGCCGCGAGTGCTACGCCGAGCGCGGACAGCGCGAAGGCGAGGATGAAGGCAAGGACGACGATCCCCAGGATGCTGCCCACGCTGAGCGCGACGCCAATGATCGGCGCGAGCACGAGCAGGAGCAGGCCCTGGATCATGGCCCGGGTCGCGCCGCCCAGTGTCTTGCCGATTGCGACCGCAGCGCGATCGATGGGTGCGACCAGCACCTCCTTGAGGAAGCCGAACTCGCGGTCCCATACGACCGACATCGCCCCGAAGATCGAGGTGAACAGAATGGTCATCCCGATGATCCCGGGGTAGATGAAGGTCTGGTAATTGGCGCCTCCGGGGAAGCGGGCGCCGCCGATCGCCGAGCTCAGGCCGGTCCCGAAGATGATCAGGTACAGCAAAGGCTGGGCGAGCGACGCGACGACCTGGGCGCGCTCGCGCGAGTAGCGGAGCACGTCGCGGTACCAGATGATGTAAACGGCGCGCGCATTCGACCAAGCCGCCGAGGCCGGCCCTCGTCGACGGACCGCAGGCGCGGTGACAACCGTTTCACTCATCGTCGTCGTCCTCCCCACGCGCGGCCCATCATCCGCAGCATGTCCTTGGGGCTTGCTTCCTCTTCCCGGATTGCTCGCCCGGTCAGCTTCAGGAATACGTCGTCGAGGCTGGGCCGCCGAAACGCCACCGACTCGACGGACACGCTCAGCTCTCGCACCAGGCGAGGAACGAAGCCCGCGCCGTCGTCGACCTCTACTCGGAGGGTGCCGTTGTCGACCATCGGGGCGAGCTGGAAGCGCTCCGACAGCTCCAATGCGGCGGCTTGGTTGTCGGCCGTCGTGATCGTTACGACGTCCCCGCCAACAGTCGCCTTGAGCTCGTCCGGCGTTCCGAGGCCAACGATCGAGCCGTGGTCGATGATGGCGATCCGGTCGCAGTACTCGGCCTCGTCCATGTAGTGGGTCGTCATGAAGATCGTGATCTTCTCGCGATCGCGCAGCGCCTCGAGGTAGCTCCAGATGTGGCGCCGCGTCTGCGGATCCAGGCCGATCGTCGGCTCGTCGAGGAAGAGCACGGTCGGCGTGTGGAGGATGCCTCGGGCGATCTCGAGCCTGCGCCGCATTCCGCCGGAAAACGTCATCACGATCGAGTTCGCCCGGTCGGCGAGATCCACCATCTCCAGGACTTCCGCGATCCGCTGCGCGCGCACGGCGGCCGGGACGTTGTACATGAACGCGTGGAACTCCAGGTTCTCGCGGGCGGTCAGCTGCTGATCGAGCGACGGGTCCTGGAACACGAGGCCGATCCGTGACCGCACACCCGCTGGATCGCGCTCAACGTCGACGCCTGCAACCGCGGCATTGCCGGCGGTCGCCTTCATCAGCGTGCAGAGGATGTTGATCGTGGTCGACTTGCCCGCCCCGTTCGGCCCGAGGAAACCGAAGATCTCGCCCGTCCTGACGGACAGGTCGATGCCCTTGACGGCCTCGATCTCGCCGAACTTTTTCACGAGGCCTTCGGCCGCAATTGCCACCTGTTGATCCATCGGTCCCCTCATCTCGATTCGGCCGGCCATCCCGGGCTGCCCGATCGTTCGCGCTCGTGAAGGCGCAGCCGGGCCGCGTGCAACGCGCGGAAGCCCTGCAGAAGCGCCTTGAGATCCCCGGTTGCGAGCTCGGCGAGCAAGCGGGACGTCATGGCGCGACGTCGGGTCTCCAGGCCGGCAAACACCTCCCGGCCCATGTCGGTCATCTCGACTCGAACGATGCGCAGGTCTTCGGGCGTGCCTCTGACCCTGCGTACCAGGCCACCGCGCTCCATCCGCTCCACGATGCCGGTCACGCTGGCGACCGACACGTCGAGGCGATCGGCGAGGTGGCTCATCGCGAGCGCGCCCTCGGCCTCGAGGATCGTGAGGACGTGGAGATGCAGCATGCTCAGCTGCCCACGAACCCACTGCTCGAATGCTGCGCGCCGGTCGCGACCACGCCAGAAGCTCATCTCGGTTGCGAGCTCGGACATCAGCGTCTCGCGATCGAGATCGGCGGGCGCCCTGGTTCTGGTGCGGGTATCTGGCTCGGTCTTGATAGTCAATGCGACGCAAACAATAAGCGTCCCATTAGACGTCTGTCAAACGGGCGACCTGAGCGTGCCGACCTCAGCCTTGGCGGCGGTCCCCGGGAGCAACCTCGCCACCTCATGAGGGTCAGCGCCAGCCGGCCAGGATCATGCCCATGACCAGGAAAACGATGAGGCTGTAGGAGTTGTTGATGAGCCACAGCCGGCTCGAGCGGCCGGCAAAGAGGTAGTCCGCCATGGTGGCCGGGAACGTGAAGCCCAGCCATCCCAGAAAGCCGACCTGGAAGCCGGTCGCAAAGGTGGTTGCCCCGATCGCGTGGATGATGGTCGCGATGACGAACGATGAGATGAGAGCACCGACGATGGTGAGTGCGTAGTACGGCCGGGCAGCGGCCAGGTCCTCCCGGCGGCGGCCGATGAGCTCCATCCAGCGGGTGCCGAATGCGGGCGGGGAGTACCACAGGAAGCCGATGATGACGTTCGCGGCAGCGGCCACCAGCACCGCCGCCCAGTTCAGGTCCAGCGTAAGCATGCTGATCCTCTCCCTCGGGTTCGTGGTTCGTTACGCGGAGTCCGTCAGCCCCTCGTCGATAGCCACCCCCCTTCGTCTCATTTTGCTGACCGTCAGGCGATCGCCTCATCTGGCTCGCCCAGCCGCGCAGCCTCGGGTTCGGCGCTCAAAACGCCCGTCCGATCTCCGCGCGCGACCGCCGCGTGCAGCTCAGTGGAGTGGTCGTGGAGCCACCTACGCCACGCACGGTGGTCGGGTCGGCGGCCGGCAACGAGGTCCCAGAATTTGTGGCCGTGTCCGAACACGCGCAGGTGCGCGAGCTCGTGGACGACGACGGTTTCGAGCGCCTCCGGCGGTGCGAGGACGAGCCGCCAGCTGAAGCTCAGCCGGCCTGCCCGTGAGGCGCTGCCCCATCGCGTCCGCGGATCGCGGAGCGTGACTGCAGTCGGACTCACGCGCATCGCGGGGGCATGCACGGCGATGGCTCGATCGATGGCCTCCCTGGCGCGCTCCCGGAACCAGTCGGCGAGGACGACTTCCGTCCGCCGCCGGTCGGCTGCGGCCACGCGAATGACGAGCTCGTCCCCGCCCTCGAGGCCCTCCCGCGTCACCGTGGATCGCTGGATGCCGGTTGCGCTGAGCTCGATTCGGAGGCGGTGGAGCTCGCCCCGGTAGCGCAGGACGCCGCCGGTCGTCAGTCCGCCGCGATCATCGAGCTCGGCTCGCTCGCGCTGGAATCGGTCGAGGTGCCGTGAAATCCAGCGATGGCGCGCGCGCAGGAAGGCCTCGACGCGCTCCTCGGGGTGGGCCCACCCGCGCCGGGTCGGCGGCGGAACGCTGACGACGACGCCCTTCCAGGGGTCGATCGTGACCCGAAGTCCCCGCGAACGGGGGGACCGACGAAGCGTGTAGGCGACGGCTGGGGCCGATCGCCTGCTCGTGCTCGTGGGCGTTCGCGCGGTCAGCGCGTGCCCGGGGGCGCGCGACATCGGCCGAGATGGTGACACACCGCGAGAGGGCGCGGGAGGCGGAACCGGCGGTGCCCGTCGCCGATTCCCCCTCCCGATGCCCACGAAACATGCCGATCCGGCCAGCGGGCCCACCGGGCCATGTGTCGCCGGGACCGTAGGCCCCGGGCAGTCCCGTCGGAATGGGACTTGGCTGGCCACTTCGGGCCATGACCGCGCACCGGTGGTGCGCACACGCACCATGCACGCGCGCTGAAACGGTTTCGAAGTTCCCGCGTGGAGAGGTCAGGCCAGGCTCACGCCCATTCGCGTTGAGTTCACGTGGCCGTATCGGTCGCGTGCTGTAACCGTGAGCCAGAGGGTGCCGGCCGTTCCGCCGGCCTTCGGCCGAATCGTCACCCGCCACGTCGACGATGAGACCCTGGCCATGTTGACCGTCCAGGCGCTGAGGCCCGGCTGGCTCACGATCAGGCGCGGCGTCGTCGACAGCGGCTCGGTCGAGACCGCGGTCACCGTGAACGATGCCCCGCGCGTGGCTGTCGGGGTGCTGGTCGTGATCCGGAAGGCACCGGCAAAGACGCTCATCGTGCGTGACACGATCCGCGTCCCGTCCGTGGCTGAAACCACGAACCGGTAGGTCCCGGAGGGAACGGACGTGCCGTCGGCGCGGGTTCCGTTCCACGCCCAGCTGTACGCGCCCGCAGCGAGCCGGCTTCCTGCGTACCGTGACCGCACCGTCTGGCCGGCCGCGTCGAGGATCTGCA
>DASXSA010000023.1:0-4871 GCA_036506235.1 Candidatus Limnocylindrales bacterium
ACGAGTCCGATGAGCACCAGGAACCCGAGCCACGTGCCGGCTGTCTGGACCTGGCGCCAGCGGCGGAGGACCTCCGGGTCGTCGATCACAGGGCGCCGACCTTCGTCAACCGCCCGGACGAGGGCCCTGCCGTTCCCACGAGCGGAAGGCGCCTCGAGCCGCCTTCCCGACTCCCCGGCGAACCACAGGAGCCACTGCCCAGAGCCGTCGCTGAACACCAGCAGGTAGCCCGGGTGCTCAACCGCCGGGCTTTGCGTGGAACGGCTGACGGCTGCCAGGTCGACCGCCCAGTGGCCGGGCGCCTTCCCGTTTCCCGAGCTTTCGGCTGGCTCGAATTGCTTGCGCGCATACGCCCCCATGGGCCACCCCTCATTCGCTGGGCGCGTAGCGTTCAGCTGAGGCTTCCGCAGAGCAATGGCCGGCGCCCCCCTCGTGACCGCGGGCGGGCACGCGCGGAAGCGCGTGCCTGCCATCTTGGAGGCGTCGCCGGCCGCGCCTCATCACCGGTTGCGGCCACCCCCAATTCGCGGGTGGGCGTGCCCCATTGCCCGGGCTCCCGTGAGCAATCAGGCTGCGAATCGGCAGCCCCTGAACGGGCTGGTGAGCAGCAGGTCGCCGGTCTCCGGCGCCAGGAGTCGAAAGTGTCGATTGGGCCAGTGGAGCTCCTCGTACTGAAATTCCCAGTTGAGCGGGTCGGCAGGAACGTGGCGGGGTCGCTCCAGGACCTCGTCCAGAGTGGGCTGATCCGGGTGATCGACCTCGTCTTCGCGAGAAAGTCGGGAACGAATGGAGTCCAGGTCCTGGAGCTGCACGAGCTGGAGGACGAGGACTCGGGGATGATCGAGCCGCTCGTCGCCGATATCACCGGTTTTCTCAACGGCGACGACGTCGAGAAGCTCACCGCGGCCATGGAGCCCGGCTCGTCGGCCGCAATCATGCTCTTCGAGCATGCGTGGGCCAAGAATTTTGCCGACCAGGTCGCGGCCGCTCACGGCGAGGTCGTTCTGGCCGAGCGGATTCCCAGGGCAGTCATCGATGAGCTCGTGAGGGCGCACGAAGAAGAGCCAGCGCCGATGGCCGCCCCGGCGGGCGTCCGCTGAAAGGAGAACCAGGATGATGCGACGTGGCGTCGGCCGGCGTGGGCCGGGCGTCGTCGGGGTGATGGCCCGAACCGCGGTGGTGGCCGGCACGGCAACCGCTGTCAGCGGGCGGGTGGCCAGGCGGCAGCAGGGGAAGTACCAGGAGGAGCAGGCCGCTCAGCAGAGCCAGGGTCAGCTCGACGACGTTCAGTCCCAGCTGAACGAGCTCCAGGCGCAGCAAGCTCAGGCTGCGGTGACGGGTGCCCAGCCGGCAGGCGGACCGGACATCGTTGCGCAGCTCAACCAGCTCAGCTCCCTCAAAGCCGCCGGCGTGCTGAACGACCAGGAATTCGAGGCCGCCAAGGCCAAGCTGCTGGCCGGCTGATCGACCACCAAAGCCGATCAAGGCGCTCTCCGCGAAGTCGTCCTAAGCTCTAGGACGCAGAGGGGCGCATCGGCTGTGGTCGTGCCGTATGCCAGAGGTTGAGGCGGGGGCTTTGCATTGACTGTTGCCGATCACCGACATTCGTCGGCGTCAATCGGAACCGCGATCGCGCGCGCACGAAGCGCGCAGCGCCACTCGGCGCAGCGCCACCCGGGGGAGGCCGGGTCCGGTCGCGACGCTCCAATTCGCGTCGCGCTGGCGGACGACTCCTTCCTGATGCGCGAGGCACTCCAGGAGGTCCTGGCACCCGTCGAAGACCTGGACGTCGTCGCATCCTTCGCCGACGGTGACTCGTTGCTGGCCGCCGTCGACGCCAATCCGCCCGACGTGGTGATCGCCGACATCCGGATGCCGCCGACCGGCGACGACGAGGGGATTCGGGTCGCCCGGGAGCTGCGCGAGACCCACCCTGACGTTGGGGTTGTGGTGCTCAGCCAGTACGCCGGAGCGGGCTATGCCCTCGCGCTCCTGGAAGACGATGCTGCCGGCCGTGGCTATCTGCTGAAGGAGCGGGTCCACGATCGCGGCGAGCTGCTCTCGGCGATCGAGGTCGTTGCCCAGGGCGGGACGACGATCGATCCGAGCCTGATCCAGGACCTGCTCGCCGCCGACCGGCAGCGCCACGACTCGCCCCTCAACGACCTGACGCCCCGCGAGCGCGAGGTGCTGGGCGAGATGGCCGAGGGCAAGAGCAACGCCGCCATCGCCGAATCGCTCGTCCTAACGAAGCGTGCCGTCGAGAAGCACGTCGGGGCGATCTTCGCGAAGCTGGGGCTCGAGGACGACGAGGTCGTCAGCCGCCGGGTCACGGCCGTGCTCCTCTTCCTGGCCGCAACGCGGACCTGACAGCCGAACCAGCCACGATCCGGGGCACGCCCGCGCAAGGATGCGGGTGGGCGCCATTGGCCCAACGAGGCGGCCCGCCCACAGTCCTCCTGAACTCATGACCCGTGCCCTGGAATCGACGACGCGCGGAGAGTCGAGGTATGCGGTGTCCACTGTGAGGGTCCTCACGGTCGACGATCACGCATCCTTTCGCAGCACCGCCCGGGCGCTCGTCGCAGCGACTGACGGCTTCGAAGTTGCCGGTGAGGTCGCGACCGGAGAGGAAGCGGTGGCGGCGGTCGAAAGGCTCCGTCCGGACCTCGTTCTGATGGACGTCCGACTACCCGGGATCGACGGTTACGAGGCAACGCGCCAGATCTCGCGGATCCACCCCGAGGTGGTGGTCGTGCTCGTCTCGGCCGTCGACGATCCGCTGGAGGGTCATCCCGCGGCAAGGCCCGGTACCGCGCCGTTCGTCCGCAAGCAGGACCTCCGGCCGAACGTCCTCGTGAACCTGTGGGCCGTGCACGGGCACGCGTGAAAGCCGCGGGTGTGCCCCACCCGCACAAGATGCCTGCGGGCTCGGATCCGGACCCCTGCCCGCGCCATCCACCGCCCGCCGCCACCGCCGCAGGCTGATTCCCGACAAAGCGTAGTCGCACCTCCGGCTGCGCAGCCATCGGAGGACACGAGCCATGGATATCCGCTCTGAAGCCAGGCGCCTGACCAATCTGGCGACGGTGCTCGTCTGGATCGGCTGGATTGGGGTCGCCTATGCCCTGATCTCGGGAATCTTCTGGTGGATCGATCTCGCCAACAGCCGGGCGTTCAACCTCGTCCAGGCGCTCGGGCTTTCGCTCTCTGCGATCGGCGGCCCGATCTTCCTCGCATTGATCGTCGCGGCGGTCGGGCACTTCATGCGGCTCTTCGCCATGTATGCGGGCAGCCATGCGACGACCTAACCCGCAGCCACTCGAACCGTAGATCCAAGGGGGGTCTGATCCGATGGCCAGCTACGAAGCCACTCCCGCCAGCGCGCCGTCGAGGTGGGCACTCGGGGGCCTCATCTTCGCGGGCACGATCCTGGTGATCGCTGGGACCTTCCAGGCGCTTGCCGGCCTCGCCGCGCTCCTGAACGGGACGTTCTACGTCGTCTCCGACAACTACGCCTTCCGCGTCGACGTGACGACCTGGGGCTGGTTCCACCTGGTGCTCGGCGTGGTCATGGTCGCCGGAGGAGCGGCGCTTTTCGCCGGCCGCTCGTGGGCGGGCGTGCTGGCGATCGTCGTTGCGGTGGTCAGCGCGATCGCCAACTTCCTGTTCATTCCCTACTACCCGTTCTGGTCACTGCTGGTCATCGGGCTGGACTTCTGGGTCATCTGGTCGGTTACCCGCCCGGGGGTGTACGGGTAGAGGACCCGGGAGCCGCAGCCTCAGAAGCTCGCCATGGCGAATCTCCACGGACGGGTACGCAGGAACTCGCTGCTCACCCGCCTCCGCGACGAACGGGCGGCCCGCGTGATCCTCGTCACGGCGCCGGCGGGTAGCGGCAAGACGACCCTGCTTCGCCAGTGGGCCGAGGACGATCCGCGACCCACAGGCTGGGTCAATGCGCAGCCCGAATTCGCGGATCCTAGCGTCCTGGTGCGCGAGATCGCCCGGGCGACCGCAAGCGCGCTCGAGGGCGGACCCATCAGCGGGATCCAGCCAGCGCTCCGCGGTCCCGATGCGTTTCGCAACCTGTCGCGACTCTGCCAGGCGGCCGCACTCGACGGCCGCGCGATCCTCCTCGTCATCGACGACGTCCACGAGCTCACCGATGCGCGGGCGCTCGATGTCCTGGCACTGCTCGCAGACCAGATACCTGCCACATGGCGGATCGGGTTGGCGACACGCGAGGCGGTGAATCTGCCGGTAGCACGCTGGGGGCTCAGCGGACTGCTGGCTGAGGTGGGCTTCGCAGACCTCGCGCTCGACGTATCGGAGTGCGCCGGCGTCCTCAAGGGTCTGGGCCTGGAGCCGTCCGATGAGGTCGTGCGGGACGTCCATGCCCGCACGGAGGGTTGGGCGGCCGGGGTCTGCCTGGCCGGCCTCTCGATGAAGGCACGCCACGAGGCGACCGGGGCGGCAATGGTCGCAGGCGATGACGATGTCATCCGCTCGTACCTCGAGTCCGAGATGCTGGTCGGAATGGATCCGAAGACCTACGACATGCTCGTCCGGACGTCGGTCGTCGACACGGTGTGCGGCCCGCTTGCCGACGCGATCACCGGGAGGTCCGGGTCCGCAAACCGGCTCTACGCGCTGTCGCGCAGCAACCAGCTCGTCATTCCGCTCGACGGACAGCGGCGTTGGTTCCGCTACCACGGGCTGCTGCGTGAGCTCCTGGCAAGGCGCCTCGAGGAAGCGGCCCCGGGCCCGGCCGACGCCCACCGGCGCGCTGCCGCGTGGTACGAGATGGAGAGTCGGATCGACGACGCCGTCGAGCACGCCTTCCAGGGAGGGGACGTCGACGGGGCTGC
>DASXSA010000024.1:0-12060 GCA_036506235.1 Candidatus Limnocylindrales bacterium
TCGCCGCGGTTGCCGCCGCGGCCCAGCAGTGGGTGATCGCCGGAGTCCTCGTGCTCGTCTTCGGGATCTTCGACCTCTTCGACGGCGCCCTTGCGCGTGCCACGGGCAGGACGTCGAAGTTCGGGGCCTTTCTCGACTCGACCCTCGATCGGACCGGCGAGAACCTCGTCCTCGCGGCGGTCGCATACGGCTGCGCGGCCGCCGGCTTCTCGCTCGGCGCCGGGCTCGCCGCGCTGGCCCTCGCACTCGCCTCGGTTGTCACCTATGCGCGAGCGAAGGCGGAGGTGATCGGCCTTCATGGCGAGGTCGGGATCGCGCCTCGCCCGGAACGCCTTGTCGTGCTGGCCGCCGGGCTCGTGGTGGGCGGAGCGGTCGGCATCGGTGCCCCGTTCTTCCCTGGCGCGGGCCGGCCCTGGCTGGCGCTCGCCCTGGGGATCATCTCGATCACATCCGGCATCACGGTCATCCAGCGCATCCTCCACGTCCGGCGCCAACTCAACGAAGGAGCGAAGTAGTCCACATGGGAAAGAAGGGCTCGGCCAACGGGAGCGGCGGCAACGGCGCGAAGCCAGTCCGGCATGATGGCAAGGTCCGCGTCGCGATCGTCGGTGTGGGCAACTGCGCGAGCAGCCTCGTGCAGGGCCGCTACTACTACGAGAACGCCGCCGATGGTGACTTCGTGCCGGGCCTCATGCACGTCAACCTGGGCGGCTACCACGTCCGCGACATCGAGTTCGTGGCCGCCTTCGACATCGACCGCAACAAGGTCGGCAAGGACCTGTCGGAGGCGATCTACGCGAAGCCGAACAACACGTATGTGTTCCAGCAGGTGCCCCACCTCGGCGTCCCCGTCGAGCGGGGCATGACGCACGACGGCCTCGGCAAGTACCTCAGCCAGGTCATCGAGAAAGCACCCGGCTCGACCGCCGACATCGTCGGCATCCTGCGCGAGCGCGAGGTCGACGTGGTGGTCAGCTACCTGCCCGTCGGCAGCGAAGAGGCGACCAAGTGGTACGTCGAGCAGGCACTCCGCGCGGGCGTCGGCTTCATCAACGCGATCCCGGTGTTCATCGGCCGTGAGCCGTACTGGCAGCGGCGCTTCGCCGAGGTGGGCCTTCCGATCATCGGCGACGACATCAAGAGCCAGGTCGGCGCCACGATCACCCACCGCGTGCTGACGCGCCTGTTCATGGACCGGGGCGTCCGCCTTGACCGGACCTATCAGCTCAACTTCGGCGGGAACACCGACTTCCTCAACATGCTCGAGCGCGAGCGCCTCGAGTCCAAGAAGATCAGCAAGACGAACGCGGTCACTTCGATGCTCGACTACGAGCTCGATGCGGACGACGTCCACGTCGGGCCGAGCGACCACGTGCCCTGGCTGCAGGACCGCAAGTGGTGCTACATCCGCATGGAGGGCACGACGTACGGCGACGTCCCCCTCAACGCCGAGCTCAAGCTCGAGGTCTGGGACAGCCCGAACAGCGCCGGTGTCATCACCGATGCCATCCGCTGCCTCAAGCTCGGGCTCGACCGCGGCCTGAAGGGCACGCTCGTCGCCCCGTCGAGCTACTTCATGAAGAGCCCGCCGGTCCAGATCCACGACGACATCGCGTACAACCGCGTCGAGGCGTTCATCCGGGGAGACGACAATGAGACGCTCGTCGGGACGGAGGCGCCCACGCGCAGGACACTGCGCAAGGTTGCGACGGCGCGCGCGAAGGCGGCGGCGGCCCGGTAGACCAGCGATCGCGACGAACGGGAGCGAGGCATGACCACTTACCCACCATCAGGCGGCTGCCCGGCATGACGGAGCACCGCGCGACTGCCGAGGCCCCGCCGTCGCGCGAACGACGTTCCGGTTCGGAGCGGCGAGTGGTGACGCCGGCAGACGTCACCGAGCGGCGCTCGATGGCCCGCCGCGCGACGGATCGGCTGCTCGCCGCGCGGGGAGACGCTGCCGCCGCGCGTGCCAACGTTGGCGGTCGGGTCGGAGCGCTCGAGGCGCCCCATCGTCGCCTCGATCCCGGCTCGCGGATCCTCGAGAGGACGGGCGTCATCGCCTACCGGGCGATGGCATGGCTGCTCCAGCACGCGCCGGCCAGGCCGGCATGGTTCGTGGGCGCCCGGGTCGCTCAGGCCGGCTACCAGGTGTGGCCCAAGAAGCGCCAGTGGCTGAACGCCAATTTCGGGCACGTACTCGGACTCCCGCCCGACGATCCGGCAGTACGGCAACTCGCCCTGGCCGCCTACCGTAACTACGGCCGCTACCTCGTCGACCTGATGCGGCTCCCCGGCATGCCGCCCGAGAAGATCGGCCTGCTGGTTGAGCCGGGCGGCCTCGAGCTCCTCGAGCTGGTCCGCGCCGAGTCGCGCGGCCTGATCCTCGCCGCGGCGCACGTCGGCAACAACGAGGCCGTCGCCGCGGGCATGGCGTCGCTCGGGCTGCCGATCAGCGTCGTCGCGGACGACTCCGCCTTTCCCGAGATGTTCGAGCTGCTGCGCAGGCAGCGTGCGGCGTGGGGAATCAAGCTCATCCCCTGGCGAAAGCTGCGAGAGATGTTCGGCGTGCTGCGCCGGGACGAGATGCTCGCCCTCCTCGTCGACTGGGGCTACCGCTCGGATGGCATCCCGGTACGGCTGTTCGACTCGTGGACCTGCCTGCCGGCCGGGCCCGCGGTGCTCGCGGCCAAGACCGGCGCCACGATCCTGCCGATCGTCGTCCGACGGAGGCCCGACGGGCACATGTACGTTGGGGCTGACGCTCCGATCAAGGTCCGTTCCACCGACCCGATCGAGATCGGCCGGGCCACGCAGGCGGTCGCGCTCGCGCTCCAGCGGATCGTCGCCGCGGCGCCCGACCAGTGGTACAGCTTCAAGCCAATGTGGCCGCCGACCCGCGAGGAGGCGGACGCACTTGCGCAGCGGCCCGAGGCGGAAGGCGCCCGCCAGTACCTCGCCGAGCTGGAGGGCTCCGGCGGCGGCCACGTTGGCGGACGCGAGGCGCTTGCGGCCAACAGAGGTGCCGAGCCGCCAGTTTCGCGCGGTGAGCCGGCGTCGGCCAGTGGAGGTGCCTGACCGGTTGAGCGCCGGAAGCGACGCGGTCGAGACGGTCGCGCGTCCACGCGACGCCAGGCGTGCGCCGGCGCTGCGACAGCGCGCGACCCGGCTGAAGCAAGGCTTCCTGGTCCGGGTCCTTGCGGTCGTCTCGTGGCTCGCCTGTCGGCTTCCGGATCGGCCCCTCGTCGCGCTTGCCAACCTGGCCGGCGACGCCTGGTATCGGGCCGACAGGAATCGCGCCGCGCAGGGCAGGCGCAACCTGCGGCGTGTCGTCGAGTGGCTCGCAGAGAACGAGGCCGGATCGGAGGTCGCCCGCCGGGCCGCGGGCGATCCGGCGATGCTCGAGCGCCTGGTCCGCGCCGCCTTCCGTCACCAGGCGCGCTACTACCTCGAAGTGGCTCGGACGCCTGCCGTCACGGGCGAGTTCGTCCGCCGGCGGTTGGTTGTCGAGACGCCTGAAGCGGTCGCTGAGGCGTTCAACGGCGAGGGACCGGTGATCTTCGTCGGGCTGCACTTCGGGGCAATCGAGCTGCCCGCGCTGTTCCTGGCGGATCGCGTTCCCGTGCCGCCCGTGGCGCCGATGGAGACGATCGACAACCCGCCGCTGCAGGACTACTTCGTTCGCACTCGTGGCGCGGTTGGCGTGCGGATCGTCGGCCTGCGCGAGGCGCGCCGCGAGCTGCTGGAGGCCCTGAAACGTGGCGAGTCCGTCGGGCTCGTGGCCGATCGCGACCTGACCGGGGGCGGCATCGACACCGACTTCTTCGGCGCTCCGGCACCGCTGCCGGCCGGCCCTGCGCTGCTGGCCATGGAATCGGGGGCGCGGGTGTTCGTCGTCGCGGTCCGGCGCGGCCGGCACGGGAAATACTTCGGCCGGCTCGAACGCGTGCCCGTGCCCAGGGGCCCCGGGAATGCCCGCCGACGGGATCGGGTGACCGGCTTCCTCGCGGCCGAAGCGGACGCCTTCGAGCGCGGGATCTCAGCAGCACCGGAGCAGTGGTGGGGTGCGTTCTTCCCGGTCTGGCCCGATCTCGAGAGTCGCGCAGCATGACCGATCGACTCGGACGGGCGGACCTCCACATCCACACCCTCGCCTCCGACGGGACCTCGGGCATCGTCGAGATCCTCGAGCACGTCGAGAAGCGGACGGACCTCGACGTCATTGCGATTACCGACCACGAACGCATCGACGCCGCTGTCGCAGCACGCGCGATCGCGCGGAACACCGGCCTGCGCTTCGAGGTCGTCGTTGGCGAAGAGATCACCACCCGTGGCGGGCACCTCCTGGGACTGTTCCTGGAGGAGCCGATCCGGCCCCTTCGCTCGCTGCGCTGGACGATCGCCGCGATTCACGACCAGGGCGGGATCGCGATCCCCGCCCACCCGCTCGTGCCGTACCCGCTCTGCGCGCAGGGCTGGCTCCTGCGCCGGCTCCTGGCCGATGCGGACCCCCGCTACCACCCCGATGCGATCGAGACCTTCAATCCGACGACGCTCGGCAGGCCGTGGCACGGTCGCGTGGTCGCCTTCGCCCAGGAGCAGGGACTGGCGCCGGTCGGCAACAGCGATGCGCATGCTGCCACGACCATCGGGCAGGGCTACACCACGTTCCGTGGCCGAACCGCCGAAGACCTGCGGGCAGCCATCCTCGCCGGCCACACCCACTCACACGGGCAATTCCACGGGACCGGCGCATTGCTCGGGGTGTTCGCCCAGCAGCTGCGCAAATACGGGCGTGATGCCCGCGACGAGGTGCGCGGCCGCCTGCTGCGAACCGGAAAGGGACGCGACCACGGCTATCCCGGCGGTCAGCTCCGTCCGCCACGGTTCCATCCCCGCGCATTCGATTTCGAGACGAGCGAGGAACTGGAGGAGAGGGTGGCGGAACGGGCGGCGGAGGGCAGCCGATGAAGATCGGGCTGGTCACGCCGTACGTTTATCCGCTGCCAGGCGGAGTGAACGAGCACGTCCGCTACCTGTACGAGAATCTCCGCCTCCGCGGCCACGACGTCCGGATCATCTCGAGCAGCCACGGTCTGCAGCGGTCCTCCGAGGGCGATGTCATCCGCCTGGGCAAGGGCTTCAGTGTTCCGGCCAACGGATCCGTCGGGACGATCACGGTCTCGCCGCGCTACATGAGCCAGGTCCGCGCCATGCTCGAGCGGGAGCACTTCGACCTGCTCCACTTCCACGAGCCGTTCGTGCCGTTCCTGTCGCCAATCGTGTTGCGCCTCTCGACCAGCGTCAACGTCGCGACGTTTCACGCCTACGGCGGCTTCTCGCCCGCCTACGAGTTCGGCCGCCGGTTCCTGTCCGGCTACGCTGGCCGCCTGCATGGGCGGATCGCGGTCAGCGCGGCCGCCCGGCACTTCATCGATCGCTACTTCCCGGGCGACTACAAGGTCATCCCCAATGGGGTCGACGTGTCGCGCTTCGAGCGCGCCGTGCCCCTCGCCCGATGGCAGGACGGCCATCCCAATCTGCTGTTCATCGGACGCCATGAGCCGCGCAAGGGGCTGCTCGAGCTGCTGAAGGCCTACCGGCTGCTGCGCAAGACCGGCTGCGACTGCCGGCTGCTGGTCGTCGGCACGGGGCCGCAGGAGCGGGAGGCCCGCCGCTACGTCATGACCCGGCGACTCCAGGGCGTGGAGTTCCTCGGTCGCGTATCGGACGAGGAGAAGGCCCAGCTGCTGAAAACCGCGGACGTGTTCATCGCGCCGGCGACGGGGCGGGAGTCGTTCGGAATCGTGCTTCTCGAGGCGATGGCCGCCGGCTGCCCGATCGTCGCGTCCGACATCCACGGCTACAAGGGCGTCGTGAAGCGCGACGAGCAGGCCCTGCTGGTGCCCCCGCGCGAGCCGAAGCAGATCGCAGCCGCGACCGCACGACTACTGGCGGATCCGGCCCTCCGCGCGCGGATGAGCGCAAGCGGCCGGAGCCGGGCTCGAGAGTTCAGCTGGGAGCGGGTCACAGCGAAGGTCGACGACTACCACGGCTTCGTGATCAGACGCCTGGCGGCACGCGGCGAGCTGCCGGAGGGCTTCCGGGCCGAGATCCCCACGCCATACCGCCCCATAACCCGGATCGCGTAGGCTGCCACATGGCGCCGGCCCGCCTGCGAGGCGCGAACCGTTCCGGAATATCGCTGGTGGCGATACAACGCGCAGTTTCGCCACCGTCGCCGCCCCGATCCGCTCGGCGATAGGCCGAATTCATCCCGCCCCACGCTCGCGTCGGCATGAAAATCGTCGGAGCGACCGCCCGCTGGCGCCAGGCGGCGCGTTACATCGCTGGTGGCGATATTCCGGAGCGAACCCCGGCGCAGGACGAGCGCGGCGCGCGGCTGCCCCCTGCGCCGAACCTTTCCCCCTGCGCCGAACCTCCCGCCCCCGGGCGCCAAACCCCCCGCCCGAGGCCAACCGCCCGCCGGCTGTTCGCCGTCTCCTATGGCGAACCGACCGCCGGCTGTTCGCCGTCTCCCGCGCCGGCTTCCTCCGCGGCACGCTCCGCGAGTGCGATCCGCCATACCCAGGCGCTGTAGCCCACGATCAGGCACGCCACGATCAAGCCTGCGAGGAGGATCAGTGGTTCCGGCCGCGTGAAGCTCGGGCCTGGGCCGGCGGGGTCCCGGTTCACCTGGAACTGGAACGGCCACAGGTAGGTCGGCAGCAGACCCTGGTAGGAATTCACGACCGCGGAGGGCAGCGGCAGCGCCGAGATGTTGGGGTAGAAAACCACGAACGTGGCCACGATCGCGAAGACCGCGCCCGCGACGAACCGGCGGGAGTCTCGGGCGCTGACCACGAAGGCGGCCAGAAAGCCCAGGATCAGCAGCCCCACGAATGCGATCAGCTCGGTGGAGAAGCCGCGGCTCTCGAACAGCGGCTTCGAGTCGTCGAGGCCGAGCACCACGAACAGGGCGAGCACGGTCGCGAAGGCCGTTGCCCCGAGCCTTAGCAGCGGCGTGAGCGAGAAGGCCCGGCCCGAGCGCTGCCAGTTGGGCTCCTCGAGGCGCAGGACCTGGTACAGCAACGCCACGATGGCGACTCCCATCACGAGCACGATCCCGAGGGACTTCGCGGTCACGACAAGGTTCGACAGCTGTCCGAAGTCGGGTGCACAGGCCGGTGATGGGGAGCCGTGGTTGTTCTGCTGGTAGGAGGCGTCGACCTGCGCGAACCCGCACAGGGGCTGCCTACCCAGCCAGAGCAGGGCCGGGCCCAGGATCGCCAGGCCCGCGGCGGCGCGCGCCAGCAGCCATGTCCGGAGCGACGGCCCGTGCCATAGCTCGGCGAGGAAGTAGGCAACCGCCAGGACGATGAACGGGACGCTCGTGTAGTAGTGGTACTGGAACGTCGCCCGGTCAATGCGCGACCAGGCCAGCCACTGCCACGCGAAGCCGATCGTCACCAGCGCGAGCGCCAGGCTTCGCCGCCGGTAGGCCTGCCACGCCGCGAAGGCCATGGCCGGGATCCCGAGCCACCAGATCGCGATGTTGCCGGCGTCGTAGATCGAGGCGCCGGTCCCGCTCGCGTAGGCGCCCTGGTAGAACCACACGGGCTTGAGGTCGAGCGCCCAGGCCCACCACGGCGACGAGGCGTCGTGGCCGGCGCGGAGGGTGTCGTGGTAGTGGTACATGCTCTGGGTGAGGTCCCAGAGCGTGTCACCCGTGTGCCCCGGGGGCCAGTTCCCGATCAACGGCATCGCCGCGCTCGTGATCCGCTGCCCGGTGCCGTTCAGCGCCCAGGGGATGTACGAGATCGCGTACACGAGCAGCGGCAGGGCCAGCAGCGAGCCGATCATCCAGATGACCGGGATTCCGAACGCCGAGCCCGGCCGAAGCCAGCCGCGTGGGGCGGGCGCGGGCGGTGGCGTAAGGAGGACGGGGTCGCCCGGCGCGGGCAGTGCGGCGAGCGGGCCGAACCCGAACTTGCCTGCCACCCAGAAGCCGAGCGCCACGAGGCCGGCCAGGACCGCGAACCCGAACGCGATGGCCATCAGCGACAGGCCCCCGCTCCCGAGCGGCAGCGTGGCGCCCGCCTTGCCGGACAGGACCGCCCCGACCGCGACGGCGGCTCCCAGGGCGGCCGGCGCCCCGACCGCGATCCGCAGCTCGTCCATCGACCATGCGATCGGGTGGAGGACACTGACGACGACCGCCAGGAGGGTGAGGCCGATCATCACCAGGATGAACACGAGGTTCCCGCCGCTCGTCGCTCCCTGCGGGACGCTGATCGCCATGTACCCGAGCATGAACGTCAGGGCGAGCAGCCCGGCAATCGTCACGAGCCGCCCGAGCGCCGAGCGAACGAGGATGAGGACGGCAATCGCGGCGATGGCATACGCGGCGACCCACTTGCTCGCGAGCGCGAGGCCCAACAACAGCCCGATGACGGGCATCGCAACCCAGAAGGCCCAACGTGCACGCCAGACGCCCATCCAGAGGGCCGCGAACAGCGCGTACGCGGCGATGAGGAAGAAGCCAACGTAGACGTCGTTCATGGCGATCCTGGCCATGACGAACAGCATCCCGTCGGCCAAGGCGAGGATCCCGACGAGGATGGCCACCGACCGCCGCCGGAAGAGGATCCGGGTCAGGAGGTACAGGAGGCCGGCGGTGAGGGCGCCGAGGATCACGCCCGGCAGCCGCCAGCCGAACTGGTTGCTGCCGACATCGACGCTGGCAACCGTCCCGTCGGCGGAGAAGGCCAGGATCGCGTGCCGATCGGCGCTCGGGTACTGGGCCGCAACGTCGGTCGCCCAGGCGACGGGCGTGAAGGGCAGCGGCGCGTCCTCGTACACCGCGTTGGCGTGGGGCTCGATCACGTAGACGGTGGAGCCGCTTCCATCGGGTCGCTGGCCGAGCACATGGACCATCAGGGTGGCCGGGTCGTAGGTGACCCGCTCGACTCGCGCCGGCATGGGCATCGTGGTTTCGGTGTAGGGCTGAGCCGTGGGGTCCTGGTCGTTCGAGAGCCGCACGATCGCGACCTTGTTCCCGTTGGCGACGTACAGGCGCGGGGCGTCCAGGCCGCTGGTCGCGGCCAACCCCGTGGCGCCGCCGGCCATCTGGATCGTGGAGCTGATCCGGTTGAGGCCGGGCGTGATGAATGTCACGCCGGCACTGCTGGCGATCGCCACCCGCGCGGTCGGCAGGAATTCGAAGCCGCGCAGCCGCCCGGCGTCCATCGCAGCCTGGATGGCGCCGCGCAGGGCGGTCGAGAGACCCGCGTCGATGGGAACGTCGGCCGCTCCGCCGGTGAGTCGCGTGACGTAATCCCGCGCGTTCCCACCCAGCAGCTTCGCGAGCTGGTTCGCCGCGGCCTGCCGGTCGACGACCTGGTCCGTATGCGCAACGAGCGCCTCGACGGTGCCTCCCGGGGCCATATCGCCAGCGCCCTTGACGGTCAGCTGACCGAGCACAGAGCCCGTCCCGGCATCGACCGAGATGACCTGGTCGCCGCTCTCAGCGACCAGCTGGTCGCCTGTCGAGGTGGCTGACAGGCGCTCGATCGGAGCGTCGACGCTTCCGATCGACACCGGCTCCGGCAGGCTCGAGGCGGGCGTGCCGGTCCTGAGCAGGTCGAAGCTGCTGCTCGTGTCGACCTCGAGGATCGTTCCGTCCTGGGTGCCCACGAAAACCCGGTGGTTCGTGGTATCGACGGTGACGGCGCTCGCGCCGGGGACCGCAAACGTGGCGAGGAGGCCCCGGTCGCGCAGGTCATAGGCACGTAGTTCGTTGCCGGTCGCCACGTAAAGCCTGTCGCCGGCCCGCGCGTCGGGCAGTGTCGGATCGTCGTAACGGGGCTCGATGGCGGCGTCCCGCACGCCTGTGCCCAGATCACTCTGGCCCGTCACCTGGTCGTCGCCGAACCATTCGATCCCGAGAGCCATGGCGTACTTGGCGACGTGCGGGTGGGTGTACTCGTAGATCGAGTGCGGAATGCCGTAGCGCCAGTCCTGCAGGAATTCGGTGCCCGTCCGCGCGTGGTACACCTCATCGAAGTGCATTTGGAAGGGCTGGTCGAGCCGGAAAAGCCGGAGCCCGAGGGCGACCACGAGCAGCACCACGACGATCCAGATGTCGAGTCGATCGAAGCGGCCGGTCCCCTCGTCCTCGAGCGCGCGGGACCGATCCGGCCGCACGGGCCGCGCGAACAGCCAGCGCCTCAAGCCGACGAACGGACCCGTCTCCGCGCCTGGCCAGATTCCGAAGCCCTTTGCCGGTTCGGTCAGTCCGCCGCTCGGCGGCCGGTCGCTCCCGATGGGCTCGCCCGCCGACCCGGAGTGGGCTGCCAGCGCGATGGCGGACGGCCGCGGCCCGGCGACGAGCTCTCGATCCCACGGACCGGCCACCCAGCGGCCGGCCTCAGCTGGCTCCGCGGTTTCAGGTTGCCACGTCTCGGCCCCGTTGGCCCCCGACAGCAGTTCCCGCTCGAGGGCTTCGCGGGCGGGTCGGCGGAGCTGCAGCATCCCCCACACGAAGGCCGTGAACGCGATGATCGCGATGGCCGTCACGCCGGTCGGCGACCGGAGGGCCTCGCCAAGACCCTGCAACGAGCTGAAGGGCGGGCACGCCGAGCGGCCGTCGACGCAGTCGCTGATCCTCGGATTGCCGGGATAGGCGACGACCAGGACCACGTACATGTTCGCGAACAGCGCGAGACACACGCCGGCGAACGCGACCAGCCAGCGCCACGAGATGACGGCCAGGATGGCGCCGAGCGGAACGAACGGGAACAGGTAGCGCTCGTGCACCCGCGTCGGAACGACGAAGAATGCGAGCGCCAGGACCGCCAGCCCGACCAGGATCGATAGCCGATCCGGTTTCAGGCCCACGGCGATGGTGATCGCCACGATGCACACGATGAGGAGCGCCGCGCCGACGAAGACGGCCCACACCGGACCGATCAGGAAGGGAGTGCTGCAGCGCGGCGTGATCGCATCGCAGATCCACGCGCCGTTGGCCGCCAGCCCGTTCTGCCCCTGCTCGACGAGCGCCCATGGGTTGAAAGCGTTGACCGTCAGGTAGGTGTAGCCGCCGGCCGTCTCCGCGACCTGGTGCAGCAGGTCGAAGGCCGACAGGCCGAACGGCGCCGACACGACGACCGCGGTGAGCACGCCGGCGATGGCCGTCGTCAGCAGGCGCACGGGGT
Organism: Candidatus Limnocylindrales bacterium; assembly: GCA_036506235.1. Lineage (GTDB taxonomy): Bacteria > Chloroflexota > Limnocylindria > Limnocylindrales > CSP1-4 > CF-16. The sequence goes on from DASXSA010000024.1 coordinate 11,217, forward strand.
GATGGCCCGCGAAGAAGCTCCCGCCGACCGGGCTGGCGTCTTCGCTGGCGTCTTCGCTGGCGTCCTCGCTGTCGGTTGCGCCGCCCTCATCCCGGCCACCGAGCCGCCGGCCACGGATCAGGGGATCCCAGGCGTATCGGCGCAGGACGACGATCCCGACGATCGGGAGCAGGATGCCGAGCTGCGGCTTCGTGATCGCCGCCAGGACGGCGAAGATCGTCGCCCGCTCCGGACGGTCACGCCACAGTTCCCGGACGCCCAGGAGCATGAACACCACGCCGACCGAATCGACCTGGCCCCAGATGACGCTGTCGAACCAGGTGATTGGGTTGAAGACGACCAGCGCCGCGGCCACGAGGCCGGCCCTTGAGCTGCCGCCCAGCTCACGGACCATCGACCAGGCCAGATAGGCGAGCGCCAGGTCGGCGAGCATGGCCGGGACCTTGACCAGGTCGAACCCGGGCATGGCCTGCTGCACGAGGCCGACCAGCCACAGGAAGTAGAGATAGCCGGGCGTGTAGTCGTGAAATCCCGGGCGTGCATAGAACCCGAACGGCCCGTTCGTCGCGAGGTCGGACGCCCAGCCCCGGAACGACGCGAGGTCGTTGGTGAAGCCGGAACCGGGGAACAGGTAGGCGATGAACAGGCGGAGGACGAACCCGAGCCCGAGCACGATGACGATCGTGCTGGCGGCCTCCCGCGTCCTGGTCGTCCGGGTCGGCACGCTCGTGCCCCGATCGGGCTCACCCGCCGCGGGGCCTGTCAACGAGCTGCGGCCTCCTGAACGAGCGCTGAGATGCCGCCGAGTATACCGTCGGCCCCCTGACGGGCCGCGCGTCCCACC
>DASXSA010000025.1:0-19987 GCA_036506235.1 Candidatus Limnocylindrales bacterium
CGTCTTCGATACAGCCCCGACCGCCAACGCCCGGCGCCTCCTGGGAATGTCCAAGGTGTACGGCCTGTGGGTCCAGAAGATGCTCAAGTCCCGCGAGGAAGCACAGTCGCTGCGCGAGGCACTCTCCTTCACCAAGAAGAAGGAAGAGGATCCGTTGATGCTCTACCTCATCGACTTCCGTGAGCGGATCGCGCACGCAAAGGAACTCCTGACCGATCCGCAGAAGACGGCCTTCTTCTTCGTCACCTTGCCCGAGGCACTCCCGATCGCGGTCATCCGGAGGTTCATCGACTGGTTCACCGACTTCGGCATCCCCGTCGGCGGCGTCGTGGTGAACGGGGTGATCGCGCCGGAGGACGGTGCGGCCGGCTCGGAGTTCGTTCGCAACCGGATCGAGATGCAGGCCGGGTACCTGACCGAGATCGGCGAGCGGTTCCCGGGCCAGGTGCGTGCCGTCGTGCCGCTCTCCGACTCGGACATCCGGGGAGTGCCCGCCCTGGACCGCGCAGCGAGGCACCTCTTCGGCTAAACGGCCGCAGCCACTTATCAGCGAGCCAGCTCCGGAGCCGCCGCAAACTGGCGCTTCCCCACCGTCAGCCACTAGTGGAATGCCAGGTCCGGGCAGTCGCACAGCTCGAGCATGATTCCCACCCTCAGACATGTCCGGACTGTTAAGCGGAATCAGACCTTCACCAGGCGCCGTCCTGTAGCTGTCGCCGGATCGTCTGATCGAGGGGATTGCTTCCAGACCCGCGCCCGCGAGGATTGCTTCCGTTTACCAGTCCGCGGATGCGTGAGGGTGTGAAACCACAATCCGTCGATCCGGCCGCTGGGCCTCGCGATCCACGCTCGAACCGCGCGCCCTTGCACTGGAAACAGCCGGTCCATGACAGCGCCATTCCGCTTCGCCCGCCGTCGTTCCGGCCATGTATCGGGCAGAACCAGGATCCTGGAGACGGAGCTCGGAGTCCAGGCGAAGCGCTGCGAGGCGATCGACGCTCCCAGTCGAGTCTTCTCATCGAGGCGTCGCGCGGTTTGTTCAATCGAAACCAACTGGGTTTTCACTTCGACGACCACGATCGACCTTGTCAAAGGATGGCCTGCAAGGATGTCAACAGAGCCTCGCTCGCCGAACCGCGCATACGTGACCTCAACGGCGACCGTCCATCCATGCCGATGCAGGAATGTGGCGACGGCTCCCATAAGCTCGGCGTGGTCCTGATCCAGCAATCGATCGAGATCTGCTCCCCGCCAGCGAGGCGTGAGCTCCAGGCTCACCTCCAGTGCTCCGCATATCCGTCGGACGGTTCTGACCGAGAGAGCCTGCAGATGTCCTCGCTCGGCGCGCGAGATTGAAGCCTGCGAAAGGCCGGCACGATGAGCCAGGTCGAGCTGGCGCCAGCGGCGGCGCCGACGGAGTGCACGCAGGACGCTGCCGAGCCTGCGATCGTCCACGGCAGCAGGGTGAACGAGAGCCCTTATCCGGCGGTCACCTGCTAAACTCCGGCCTCACGGCGAAGACCGAGAGGAGTAGCGCCAGACCGGCCCATCCAGAGAGCGCGGGATGCTGCGATCCGCGCGGGAACGGAGGCGTGAACGTCGCTCGCGAGTCGCGCGGCTGGCACCCGATAGCGTGCCGAGAGGGCGTTCGAACCGCGGCGCCGGGATGACCGGCGGCTCTCGAACGCTGAACCAGCAGGTGGTACCACGACCCGTTCGTCCGCTGGACGAGCGGGTTTCGACGTTTGGAGGCCGGCAAGAGCAGCCGCTCGACCGATGACAACGACCGACCGATGACAACGACCGACCCGCGCCTGACCGATCTGCCGAAGGCCTACGACCCCTCCCAGGTCGAAGGCATGCTCTACCAGCGCTGGCTGGATGCCGAGGTCTTCGCGCCCGACGGCAAGGGCTCGACGGCGGACCCCAGCCTGCCGCCGTTCGTGATCATCCAGCCGCCGCCGAACATCACCGGGGCGCTCCACATCGGTCACGCGCTGACCTTCACGATCGAAGACACGATGATCCGGCGCGCCCGCATGCTCGGCCATCCGACGCTGTGGCTGCCAGGCCTCGATCACGCCTCGATCGCCGCGCAGTACGTCCTCGATCGGATCCTCGCCGAGGAGGGCCAGAGCCGCGAGAGCCTGGGCCGTGATCGCTACCTCGCGCGCATGTGGGACTTCATCAACGAAACCCGCGAGGTGATGCTCGGCCAGCAGCGTCGCCTCGGCCTGTCGCTCGACTGGGGACGCCTCCGGTTCACGATGGACGATGTCTCCGCGCGAGCAGTGCGGGAATCGTTCGCCCGCCTGTACCGCGACGGGCTCGCATACCGGACCGAAGCGCTCGTCAACTGGTGCCCGGGGTGTATGACCAGCGTTTCGGACCTGGAGGTCATCCCGACCGAAGAGCGCGGCACGCTATGGACGATCCGCTACCACCTGATCGACGAAGCGACGGGTGCGCCGAGCCCCGCGGACACGATTGCCGTCGCCACCACGCGACCGGAAACGATGCTGGGTGACACCGCGGTCGCCGTCCATCCGGAGGACGATCGATACCGCGCGCTCGTTGGCCGCGAGGCCGTCGTCCCCTTTGTCGATCGCCGCGTCCCGATCATCGCCGACCCCGTCGTCCAACGCGGTTTCGGGACCGGAGCGGTGAAGGTCACGCCCGCCCACGATCCCGACGACTACGAAACGGGGCGTCGCCACGACCTGCCGATGATCAACGTCCTGAACGACGATGCGACCATCAACCCCAGCGGCGGACCCTACCAGGGCCTGGATCGCTACGAGGCTCGCGCGAAGATCGTTGCCGACCTGGAGGCGCGCGGCGATCTCGCCTCGGCGCAGCCCCACGAGATGCTGATCGGCCGCTGCCAGCGCTCGAACGACGTGATCGAGCCGCGCCTCAAGACCCAGTGGTTCATCGGAACCGGCCCGCTCGCCGAGAAGGCACTCCGCGCGACACGAAGCGGCCGGACGCGAATCGTGCCCGACCGGTTCGAAAAGGTCTGGGAGCACTGGATGACCAACATCCACGACTGGAACGTCAGCCGCCAGCTGTGGTGGGGCCATCGCATCCCGGCCTGGTATTGCCCCGACGGCCACGCGACCGTCTCCGCCGATCCCGATGGACCGGACAGGTGCGACGTCTGTGGCCGCGCGGCCGCGGAGCTCACCCAGGACCCCGACATCTTCGACACCTGGTACAGCTCGGGCCTGTGGCCGTTCTCCACGCTCGGCTGGCCGGAAGAGACCGAGGATCTGAAGCGTTTCTACCCCGGCTCCGTCATGGAGACGGGCTACGACATCATCTTCTTCTGGGTGGCCCGGATGATGATGCTCGGCATCCACCTCGCGGGCGACGTCCCCTTCCGGACCGTGTACCTGCACGGCCTGGTCAAGGACCCCTACGGCCAGCGGATGTCCAAGACGAAGGGCCACGTCGTCGATCCGCTCGAAGCCATCTCCGTCGCCGGTGCGGATGCACTCCGCTTCGCGCTGATCAATGGCACCTCGCCAGGCAACGACCAGAAGTTCCGCGACGAGAAGCTCGAGGACGCGCGCAACTTCGCCAACAAGATGTGGAACGCGGCGAGGTTCGTCCACGGTGCTCGACCCTCTGGAATCGCGGCGGACGCAAGGCGCCAGCTGCCGGATCCGGAGCACCTGGGCCCCGCGGAGCGGTGGATCCGTTCGCGGATGGCGGCCACGACCGCCGAAGTCGACCGGCTCCTGGGTGACTTTGCGTTCAGCGAGGCCACGCGTGTCCTCTACGAGGCGATCTGGAGCGAGTACTGCGACTGGTTCCTGGAGCTTGCGAAGGTTCGGCTGAGCGACCCGGTCACCCACCCGAAGGAGGCCCAGGCGACCTGGTGGACGCTTGTCGAGGTGCTCGATACCTACCTTCGGCTGCTGCACCCCGTGATGCCGTTCGTCACCGAGGCGATCTGGCAGACCACGCCGCATCGCGAGTCCGACCCCGCGCTGCTGATCGTTGCCCGCTGGCCCGGGGTGGGAGAGCGCGACCTCGAAGCCGAACGGCAGGTCGCGGCCGTCATCGACCTGACGCGGGCCATCCGGAACGCGCGCGCCGAAGCCCGCCTGGAACCGGCCGAGCTGCTGCCGGTCGACGTCGCGATTCCGCCCGAGCTGGGTGCTACCTTCGCAAGCCTCCGGCCGGCCATCGAGCGACTGACTCGTGCCCGTCCGCTGACCCGCCACCTGACCCGGGAGGCGCTTCACGCCGCTTTTGCCCAGGTCCCGCGAAGCGAGCAGCTGATCGTGATCGCCGGGGAGGCCGAGGCGCGAATCACGTTACGCGAGCTCAGCGCCACAACCGCGGAGCTGGAGCGCGGCCGGCTGGAGAAGGAGCTGACCACTGCCCGTGAGCTGCTCGCGGCGGCCCGGGTGCGGCTCGCCAACGAGGACTTCCTGTCGAAGGCTCCGCCGGAGGTCGTCGATGGTGCGCGCCGGCGCGAGGCCGAGCTGGCCGAACAGGTGAACCGCCTCGAGGGACGGCTGACCTAGCGGCGTGAGCTGGCGGGCTACTCAGGCAGGCATCGAGCTCGAGCTTCGGCGGCTGTCATTGGTCCGAAGGTACGTCTGAACCACCCCAGGGCGAGGCGCTACGATACGGGCCGTTCATCCAGGCTTCGAACCGGGGTTTTCCACGTGCCGCTCGATTTCCTGAAACGCAAGTCCGGCGCCGAGGCGGGCGTCGTCGTGCAGCACCAGCCTCCTGTTTCGCCATTGCTCCCGGAAGAGGTCACGGCGCAGGAGCATCAGCTCAAGCTGTACTACGCCGGAAAGAGCAGCGAGGGCGTCCGGATGAAGGCCGGCCCGCGCGCGCTCGACGAGCTGCCGGGCATGCTGCATGGGCTGGCGAAGAGCGAGATCGAGGTCGTCGAGCCCCTGGCGATGGAATTCAGCCAGGCGACGCCGGTCATCACCCGCCCCTCCGAGGCGATGCAGTGGCTGAACGCCCACCACGTTCATTCCCCGGTGACTCGCCACGCGCTGATGGTGCTCGAGCACATCGACGCGATCGACCTGGCGTTCGACACCTTTGTCTGTGCGCTGCTGGACGGCGAGGTCGACACCTCCGGCTACCCCGAGTACAACGCCATCATTGGTGGCGTCGCGTCGCACTGGGACGAGACGACCGGCGACATGATCGTCCGGGCCGTGGTTGGCTGGGGCGGCAAGGGCGTTCGCGGCGACACCGATCGGATCGGCGCGAAGCTGCTCGGTGGCCTGCTCACGAACGTGCTGGCGAGCCAGTTCGCCGTGGGCCTGACGCCGATCGAGCGCCCGGTGCCTGCCGCCGGACGAGGCGGGCTCGTCTGCGCACACTGCGGCTTCGCATCCGCCCACGAGCGAGCGTTCTACTGTCCCAAGTGCGGCATGCGCATGCTGCGCGGCTGACTCCAGCCGATGCCCATCTACGACTACGTCTGCGAGGCGTGCGGACACCGCCTCGAGGTGATGCACGGTGTCGACGCGCCGGGTCCGGCGAGCTGCCCTGCCTGCGGCGCGGGCCCGATGCGCAAGGCTTTCGCCCCGCCCGCCGTCGTGTTCAAGGGATCGGGCTGGGCGAAGAAGGATCGGCGCAGCGCCAGCCGCAGAAAGGCGGAGAAGGCGGAGACCGGCGCAGAGACGTCCGACGGCGCGAAGGCGCCGACCGGCTCGGGCGACGGCGGCAAGGACGACGCAGGCTCGACGTCGACGGCCAAGCATGAATCGGGTTCGACGACCTCAACCCCGGCGCCGGCCGGCGATTGACGATGGCGCCGAGCTCCGCCGACTGGATCACCCTCTCGGAGGCTGCCGAAATCCTCGCTTCCGCGAACGTCCACTTTCGACCGGGCACGATCGGTACATGGGCACGCACCGGTCGGCTGCAGAGCATCAAGCTCGGGGGCCGGCGATTCGTTCGACGCGGTGAGGTCCGGGCGTTGGTGGCGCCTCCCCGCCGCGTGAAGGCCTCGGACATCCAGGCTGGGCTGTTCGAGGACTTGCAGGGCTGACGCCCGAAGGCCGTGGACGCCTCGGCTCGCGTTCGCGCAGTGGTCGGGCGGATCGCAGAGTGGGCGCCAGTCGTTCGGGCTCGCTCGATTCTCGACGCGTACGGTCAGGCCGGTGGAGCACTGATCGCAGCCGGTCTGGCGTACAGCGCGCTGTTCGCGCTGCTGCCGGCGATCCTTCTGGTCGTGGGCCTCACTGGCATCGTGGTCCACGATCCTGCGAGCCGCACGGAGCTGGTCACCGCGCTCGCCCGCCACATCCCGCCGCTGCATGACCTCTTCGACCTCGCGCTGGGAGAGGTGTCGAACGGCGCCGTCCAGTTCTCCCTGCTCGCCGTCGTCGGGCTGGTCTGGGGGGCGAGTCGCTTCTACGCCGCGCTCGACGATGCGTTCGCGCGCATCTTCCGGGACGAGACGCCCCGCGGCGTCCTTGCACGAACCATGCGCGGCATCGTGTCGGTCGGTGCGTTGATGATCGCGTTCCTCGGGGCCATCGCGCTCACCAGCGTTGCCTCATTCCTCGAGGAGAGCCTCGTGGCCGGGGGAGGTGCCGGCCGCGAAGCATCGCGTCTGATCTCTCCGCTTCTGGCGGCAGCCTTGTTCACGCTGGCAATCGCAGCGGTCTACCGCTTCGTGCCGCCCCGTCGGCCGCCGTGGAGCACGATCGCCCTGCCGGCGCTCGTGGTGGGGATCACGCTTGCCGCGTTCACCGACCTGTTCGTCTACATCGCCCCGAGGCTTATCGGATCGCTCGCGCTCTACGGGGCGATCGCGGCCTCATTCGCGGCGCTCGTGTGGCTGTCGGTCGGGTTCCAGGCTCTCTTACTCGGAGCGGCCTGGACTCGCGAGCGGATGCGAGTGCGAGCTGCTTCGACGTGAGGCGCGATCGAGTCTGAGACTCAGCCCTGCTGACTGCCGCAACGCCGACAGAAGCGCGCGGTGGCCGACAACGGCAGGCCGCAGCTAACGCACGCCTGGACGCCGGTCTCCGCGCGGTTGACGAGCAGCTCGCGGCTCGATGCGGCCCACATGCCGTCTCCGTGGTGCGCTGCGACGCTCCGAGTGTCGACGGGTGGCCATTGGGCCTGGATTGGCTCGGGCGGCTGGCTCAGGGGCGATCGAGTTGGCTGGAACGCCGCTTGGTGGCTTGGCCATGCGGCCTCGGTGGGCCATTCCGGCTCGCTCGGCCACTGAGGCGGCTCGGCCGCCAGCGCCTCGCCGGGCCTGGGCACGCCGTCAGCCGTCGCGGCGGCAGGCATCGTCGGCTGGGGAACCGGGCCACCGTTCGGAGGTGCCGGCGCGACCTCGGGAGCGATGACCTGCCAGGCAGGCTGCTCCACGTGGTCGAGCGCCGGCCGTGCGGGCGGCCAAGCCACAGGCTCTGGTGCGGGCTCGATCGGCGCCGGCGCCGGGGCCGGCTCGGCCTCGACTGGGGGCGCCGAGGCAGCGACGGGTTCGACATCGGGCTCCGGCTCGACCACGGCCGCGACGAGCGGTTCGACCTCGGGCTCGACCGCGGACGCAGCCAGCGGCTCGATCTCCGGCTCGCTCTCGAACCGCGCCTCGACGACTGGCTCGACTTCGATCTCGGGCTCGACGGGGGACGCGGCCACCGGCTCGATCTCGGGCTCCGCCTCGCCCGCCGGGGCGGCCCATTCGACCTCAGGTTCGGCCTCGGCCATCGGCTCGACCGCCGGCTCGCGGCCGGGCCGGAACTTGCCAAAGATGCTCGAGGTGCGCTGGGCGGCTGCGGCGGCCCGCGCGGCGGCGATTCGGTTCGCGTCCTCGACCGCGCGTTCGACGTCCGAGATGTCGCTGTCCTCGGGAGCCTCCGCCTCGGCGGGTGGCTCGAGCTCCGGCTGGGCCAGGACTTCGGCCTCGGGCTCTGCATACGCCTCGGCTTCCGGCTCAGCGAAGGCTTCGGCCTCGGGCTCCGCGTACGCCTCCGCCTCCGCGTACGCCTCGGTCTCGGGCCCTGCGATAGCGTCGGCCTCTGCCGAGGCGAGACCCTCGGCTTCCGGCTCGGCGAAGGCTTCGGCCCCGGGCTCCGCGTACGTCTCGGCCTCGGCGAGCGCCTCGGCCTCGGCCAGCGCGGCAGCTTCCGCGGCCTCCTCGGAACCCGCCTCGACCGACGGCTCGGCGACGGGTTCAGCAACTGGCGCCGACGTCCCGAACAGCGACGCGAGGCGGGCCGCGGTATCGACGTCGACGCCTTCGGGTGCGGCTGCCTCCTCCTCGGCGACCGCAGACGTCGCCGCGAAGTCCGCCGTCGGCCAGGACAGCTCGGCAGGCGGTACCTCCCCGGGGTGGCCATTTCCGAGCGCCTCCGTCGTCGACAACCCCAGTGCCGACTGGAGGTGCGGGAAGGCGGGCGGAAGGATCTCCTGGCCGAGGTGGGGCGCGCAGCTGAGGCACCGAGCCTCGACCTCGTTCCAGCAGTTGGCGCACGTGTACTGCCGGCACGACATGCAGAAGTTGAAGGTCTTGTGGAATGCGTCCAGCTGGTGGCTGGTGATCTCGCGCTCTTCGTCGTGACGAGCGTCGGCGAACGCCTCTTCGAGCGTCGTCTCGTCACTCAGGACGTAGTTCTTGAAGCCCTTCGAGAGCGTACGGAACTTGCCGAGGCTGCTCTTCTTGGGAACCTGTGCCTCGAACGTGTAGCGAGTGCCACAACGCTCGCAGAATGATTCGGTCAGGATCTCGGGCATCGGGTCCCCGAAACGTGCACGGACGCCGTCGTCCGGCGTGGCCGGTCGAACGGGAGCGAGAGTATAGCTCAGGGCGTCCAGACCCCCTCCGCCGCTCGTACCGGGCTCGCTCGTCGATGGTCACATCGATGCTTCCGCGTGACGCTGCGGTGGGCTTCCAGCGGCTGTCCGCGATACCCCCTCTGTTAGACTCCCGAACCGATCATGCGCCCCCTCGCCGAGCTCGAGCGGTTCTTCGAACGGCTCTTCGAACGGCCGACCGCCCGACTGTTCAGGGCGCGCCTGCAGCCGATCCAGATCCAGCGCCGCATCGAGCGCGCGATGGAGAACGAGCGCCTGTCGGGCGCCGGCGGCACGATCGTCCCGAACCGCTTCGGCGTGCACTTGAGCCCGGCCGACATGGCGGCGATCGGCGAGATTGCGGGCAGCCTCGCAGCCGAGCTGGCGGACGCAGCGCTGACCTTCGCGCGGGCTCACCGCTACACGCTGGCCGATCGGCCGCAGGTCGAGCTGGTGAGCGATCCGGCCATCCGCCCGGGGGAGGTACACGTTGCGGCCCGCTACGCCGATCCGATCCTCGAACGGAAGCGTCGCCGGGCGTCTGACCGGGCAGCGGACGGCGGTGCGGAGGGTGGCGAAAAACACGCAGCCGAGGACTCCGAGATCGCCTCGCACACCGCCGTCTTCCAGGTCCCGGTGGTTTCGGCCCCCATCGCGCGTCTCAGGGAGGTGCGCCCAGACGGTTCCTCACGTCAGCTCACGCTTGACGGTCGGCCGTTGACGATCGGCCGGGCCAGCGACAACGCCCTCGTCCTGTCCGACGCGCGCGTGTCGCGCCATCACGCACGACTGCAGAGTCGGCGCGGGGCACTCGTGCTGACCGACCTTGGGAGCACCAACGGCTCACGCGTGAACGGAGTTGCGATCGACGAGGTGGTGTTGGGGGAGGGAGATCGGATCCAGCTGGGGGACACGATCCTGATCGTCGAGTCCGTCCCGGACGCCTGACCGTCGATGGACCCGCTCATCCTCTCGTTGTGGCTCATTCGGTTCGCCTTTCTCGCCCTCCTGTACCTGTTCCTCTTCTCGGTCGTGCGGATCCTCCTGCGCGACCTCCGGGTGGCGGCGCGTGAGCCCTCCACCGAGCTCGGACGCCTGGTCGTCGTCGCTTCGCCCTCGGAGGAACCGCCGGTCGGCAGCGTCTTTGCCCTGGACGCGGTAACGACCATCGGCCGCGACGTGAACAACAGCGTGGTCGTCGAGGACCAGTTCGTTTCGTCCGAGCACTGCGTGCTGACGTTTCGCGGGCGGGCCTGGTACGTCGAGGACCTCGCGAGCACGAACGGGACGTTCGTCAACGGCAGTCCCGTGGAGGGCACGGCACCGCTCGGATTTGGGGATGAACTGCAGGTCGGCAACGCGCGGATGCGCCTCGAGCGAGCGCACCGATGACGAATGCCGCCGCACCCGCCCGCCCGGCGCTCCCGCCGATCGCCTTCAGCGGCATCCGCCCGCGGGCACGCTGGCGCGAGATGTGGCTGCTGCTGATCGTCGCACTCACTCTGTACGTCGGTAGCATTTCGCTGGGCGCGACAGAGGGAGCGACCGCCGGCAAGGCCCTGACGCTGACGCCGGCCGAGGATCAACCCCTCGCGATCTACCTCGGAGCGCTGTTGCTGGCGCATCTCGCGCAGGTCGTCGCTGGCCGAAGGACGGACCAGGTGCTGCTGCCGGCCGTTGCCATGCTGGGCGGGATCAGCCTGCTGCTGATGGAGCGGCTGCCTCAGAGCCTGGTCAGCCAGTCGTTCGGGGGGCTCGACCTGGGCCTCGGTCAGGTGCAGCTGCTGTGGCTCCTGCTGGCCATTGCGCTCATCACGATCCTGTCGATCGTCGTCCGTTCGGACAGCTGGCTCCGCCTCTACAAGTACACGTGGGCAGCCGCCGGCATCGGGCTGCTGGTGCTGACGTTCATCCGTGGCGAGGACGTGAACGGCGCCCGGCTGATCCTCGTCATCGGGCCGTTCAGCGGCCAGCCCATCGAGCTGCTGAAGGTCATCATGGTCGTGTTTCTGGCCGGCTACCTGTCCGAGTTCCGGCCGTTGCTGGTCGAGCAGGACACACGCGTAGGCCCTCTGCGACTGCCGCCGCTCCCGTACCTCGCCCCCATGCTGGTGATGATCGCCCTCGCGCTCGGGATCGTGGTGATCCAGCGCGACCTCGGGGCGGCGCTTCTCTTCTTCGTCGTGTTCCTGATGCTCCTGTACGTCGCGACGGCGCGCGCTGCCTACGTGGTGCTCGGCCTGCTGCTGTTCGTGGCCGGAAGCTATCTGATGTACCGCCTGTTCGGCGTCGTCCAGGATCGCGTCGACATCTGGTGGGACCCGTTCAAGGACCCGTCCGGCAACGGCTACCAGATCATCCAGGCGCTGCATGCGTTTGCGCGCGGCGGAATCCTGGGAACGGGGCTGGGTGCCGGTTTGCCACTCGTCGGCGGCCAACCGCCGATTCCCGCAGTCCATACGGACTTCCCGTTCGCTGCGCTTGGTGAGGAGCTCGGGCTGGTCGGCGTCCTGGCGATCCTCGGCCTGTATCTCGTCGTGATCGAACGTGGGCTGCGCATCGCGGCCGCGGCGGCCGACGATTTCCGCGCCCTCCTCGCCGCCGGCCTCGCATTGGTGGTCGGCGTCCAGGCCTTCATCATCGCCGCGGGAAACCTGAAGCTGATCCCGTTGACCGGCATCACGCTGCCGGTGATCAGTTACGGCGGCTCATCGATCCTTGCCAATGCAGTCGTGGTCGGGCTGCTCCTCGCACTCTCGGACAAGGGGGTCGAACCGCCACCGCCGCCTCGAGCGGGACGGCGGTTCGCGCGCCTTCGCGACGCCGTGGGTGGACGCGCGCGATGAGGGAAGCCGTCGAGGGCCTTCCGCGATGACCGACGCCGGCGTTCGATCTTCCATCAGCCGTCTGCGCACAGCTGGCTTACGCTCGGGCCGCCGACCGGTCGGCCAGAACGTCGGGCGCCTGGGCGTGACGCTCGCACTGGCTTTCGTCGTCCTCGCGGCGGGTGCCGGCTACTGGCAGGTGTGGCGGGCGCAGGAGCTTTCGACGGCACCCGACGATCCCGCTGTCGTGGCCGCTGCCCGGCACGTCGTCCGCGGTCAGATCAAGGACCGGACGGGCACGGTGCTCGCGACCTCCAGGAAGGACGCGAACGGCGAGCCGTACCGCGTCTACACGGATCCCTCGATGAGCCCGGTGATCGGATATGCGTCGCGTTTCTTCGGGACGGCGGGTCTGGAGCACACGTACGACGCCCAGCTCACGGGCGTCCTCAGCCCCGACCCGGTCCAGCAGCTGCTGGCGAAATTCCAGGGCAACCGCGCCGATCCGCAGGACCTCACGCTGACCATCTCGCTCAAGCTCCAGCGAGCGGCCCAGCGGATGCTGGGAGACGACAAGGGCGCGGTCGTGATGCTCGATCCGTCGACCGGCGAGGTCCTCGCCATGGTTTCGGGACCAACGTACGACGCATCGGCGGTGGCCAACCCGGCGACTGCACAGAAGGCATTCGCGAGGCTGCAGGCCGACAAGGACAAACCCCTGCTCAACCGGGCCGTCCAGGGCCTCTACGTTCCCGGCTCGACGTTCAAGATCGTGACCTCGATGGCGGCGCTGAGCTCGGGGGCGATCACGACCAGCACCACGTACCCGCAGCAGCCCAGGGCGGAGGAGACCGGCCTGCTCGTTTCGGGCTTCCGGATCCGTGACGGCCACCACCCGTTCACCGACGGGCGGGCTCTCAACTACCCCGAGGCAGTCGAGGTGTCGTGCAACATCTATTTCGCCCTGACCGGCCTCCGGACGGGCGGCGCGAGGCTGGCCGACTGGGCGGGCAGGGTTGGCTTCGGGCATCAGATTCCGTTCGACCTGCCGACCGCGGCCAGCCAGGTGACGAACGGCGGCGGCAAGTTCGGCGGCGGCTTCAAGGACGCGGTCGAGGTAGCAAACGCGGCCTATGGTCAGGCCGAGGTCCTCGCCACGCCGATCCAGATGGCCCTGGTGGCCTCGACCGTCGCCAATGACGGAGTGGAGATGAAACCGCAGCTCGTGAGGTCGTTTTCCAGCGACAAGGACGGCACGCGAACGGTCGGCCCGCAGCAAATGGCCGACGTTCTCACCCCCGACGTCGCGGGCGAGATCAAGTCCGCGATGGAACGCGCCGTCGAGGGTGACTTTGGCAAGCTCTTTACGCCGGGCGCCGCCGTTCCCGGGATCCCCACCGCAGGAAAAACGGGCACGGCGCAGCTCGCCGCAGGCGAGCCTCATTCATGGTTCATCGGCTTCGCTCCGGTCGATCACCCGCGGGTCGCGATCGCGGTGATCGTGGAGAACGCCGGCCACGGCGCCTCGCGAGCCGCCCCCATGGCTGGCGATCTGATGAAGCTCTACTTCGACACGTTCGGGAAGTGAACGGGGACGTGCCCTCGGATGACGGCGGCGAGCAGCCACGGCGGCCGCTGATCGAGCGTGTCGGCCTGTCGCTGATCGCGCTGGTGATGGGCGGCCTGTTCGGAGTCGTCGCGCTCGCGGCGTTCGCCGGCGGCGAGGTGTTCCTCGGCGCGATGGGCGCGATTGGCTGCCTGATGACGCTGTGGGTGGGTGGCCTGACCCTGCTCCGCGGCTAGATCGAAGCCGTTCGCGGCGATCGTGCGAACCGGTTGGGCGCCGGCGGGTCCTACTCCCCGGCCAGCCGCCTCCAGGCGCGGAGCACCTCGGCCACCCCCCAGGCTTCCGCGATTGCGCCCCGAGGCGCGTGCGGCGGGTCGCCGTCGAACATCTCGGAGATCGAACCGAGACCCGCGTCGGACAGGTGATCCTGGAACGGAGCGAGCACTGAGAGCGCCAGCGCACGATCGCCACTGACCCGCTCGACCGCGTCCGCGTACGCCCCAATGAGCCACGACCAGGCCGGGCCCTGGTGGTAGGACTCGTCCCGCCGCCGTGCATTTCCCGAATACATGCCGCGGTACGCAGGATCGGAAGGCGCCAGGGTTCGCAGGCCATAGGACACCAGCAGAGACCGCCCCACCGCATCGACGACCTGGCGCGCCGGATCGCCGTCGAGAAGCGGGTACGGCAGTGAGACAGCGAAGATCTGGTTCGGTCTTAACCGCAATTCGTCGCCGGCAACGCCGTCGACCACGTCCGCGCAATACCGCAGGTTCGGCCGCCAGAACCGCGCCCGGAACGCGGCAGCCACCTGGTCCGCGAGCGTGAGATAGCGCCCTCCGGCGTCTTCGCCGCGCTCCGCCAGCCAGCCGCCCACGGTTCGCAGCGCGTTGTACCAGAGCGCGTTGATCTCGACCGGTTTGCCCATTCGCGGGGTGACGACCCAGTCGTTGATCTTGGCGTCCATCCACGTGAGCTGGAGGCCAGGCTCGCCGGCGCGCAGCAGGCCGTCCGTCGGGTCGGCCGCGATCCCGAAGCGGGTGCCCTCGATGTGCCGGTCGATGACCTCCCGCAGGGTGGGCAACAGCTCGTCGATCAGGTTGTCGTCGGCGGTCGTCTCGTGCCAGGCGCGGGCCGCCTGGACGAACCACAACGCGGCGTCGGCCGTGTTGTAGCCCGGCGTCGTGCCAGCCCGGTCCGGGAAGTTGTTGGGTAGCAGACCGTCGGACACGAAACCGGCGTAGGAGCGCAGGATCGCCGCACCGTCGGCGGCGCGACCGGTAGCCAGCGTGAGACCAGGCAAGGCGATCATCGTGTCGCGGCCCCAGTCGTTGAACCAGTGGTAGCCGGCGATCACGGTCGTCCCGGGCTCGGCCCGATCCGTCCGGTCTCGGCGGACCAGGAACTGGTCGGCCGCGAGGACGAGGCCGCGCACAAAGGGGCTTCCGCGGTCCGCGCCCGCCAGCTCCAGCAGGTCACGCTCACGAACGCGCTCCCGCTCGAGGGCTGCCTCGCCATCGAGGCCGGCGTCTTCCGGAACTGACAGGACGAGCGTCCACGTTGCACCGGCCGACAGCCGGTGGCGCAGCGTTCCGGCCGCGAACATGTCGGACCGGTCGTCGAGGCCGCGCGCCGCCTCTTCCCGATGCTCGAAGCCCCACCACCAGTCCTGGACGGGCTCGATGGTCGCGCCGGTCGCCAGCACGTGGAACGGAACGGCGCCCTTCCCGGCGCGCACCACCAGGCCGTTCGGATGAAGGTCCACCACCGGGCTCCAGCCCATCCCGAAGCGCAGCGAGTGGTGGTCGCGATAGGTGACGAGCGGCGTCACCCACAGGTCGATCATGCGCGAGGAGCGCACGACCCGGTATCGGACGTAGGTGACGTTCTGGCCGTGCTCCATCCAGATCGATCGCTCGAGGATGGCGTCGTCGAGGGCGAACGTCCACGTGGGGACGGAGCCATCGAGCACGAACGACTCGACCTGTCGGTAGCCGTGCGGGTCGATCGTGCCGCCGGCGTACTCCTGGGTGTCGAGCGAGAAGGTCCGGCCTCCCGGTCGATCCGCAACGAAACTCGCCCGCTCGACCAGCCCGCCGACCAGCACCGTCCTGCCGACCGGCGGTTCGAGCGCCGCGATCAGCAGGCCGTGATAGCGCCGGCTCGCGATGCCCGCGAGTGTCCCCGATGCATAGCCGCCGAGCCCATTCGTGACCAGCCACTCGCGGCGGAGTGCCGCATTGAGGTCGCCGCAGATCGCGCGGCCGAAATGGACGAGTGGTTCGCCCGGTCGGATGGCGGGCACGCCCCGGGCCGGCGCGTGGAGGACGGCCGTCACTCGGTCTCTCGCGGCGGTTCGGCTCCAACCACCATCGTCTGGGCCGATTCCGCTGTTTCGCGAACGGCGGGCGCGAATCGACTCGACTGCTCGAGGAGCTTCGCGACGAGCGCGGTCCAGCCAGTCTGGTGGCTCGCGCCGAGCCCCGCCCCGGTGTCGCCGTTGAAGTACTCGTAGAACAGGATCGCGTCCCCATGCCCGTCGGAGGGGAGCAGCGCGTCGCCACTGAACGGGCGATGGCCGTCCGGGCCTGCAAGGAAGAGCGACGACAGCCGGCGGGACAATTCCGTCGCGATCTCCCAGAGGGTCAGCTCGTGACCGGAGGCCGTGGGGAACTCGACCCGGAAGTCGTCACCGTAGTAGTGGTGGAACTTCTGCAGCGCTTCGATCAGCAGGAAGTTGATCGGGAACCAGACCGGACCACGCCAGTTGGAGTTGCCGCCGAACGTGCCGCTGCGCGACTCGGCCGGCTCGTAGGCAACCACGTGGTGCTCGGCGCCGATGTCGAGCATGTAGGGCCGTTCGAGGTGGACGCGGCTCAGCGACCGGATGCCGTGATCGGACAGGAATTCGGACGGGTCCAGCATGCGCCGCAGCAGCGCCTTCATCCGATGGCCGTGGACCAGGGCGAGAAGTCGGCGGTTGCCCATGCCCTCGAGCTCCCAGCTCGCCACGAGCGACGCGAGGTCCGGCCGGTTCGCGAGGAACCAGCGCAGCCGTCGGCGAAAACCGGGCAGCGCCTCGAGCACGTCCGGGTCCAGCGTCTCGACCGCGAGCAGCGGGATCAGGCCGACCAGCGAGCGAACCTTGAGCGGCAGCACCTGTCCTGTCTCGAGGTGGAGCACGTCGTAGAAGAACTCGTCCTCGGCGTTCCAGAGCGGGATCGCCATGCCACCGATGTCGTTGAGGGCGCCGGCGATGTACAGGAAGTGCTCCAGGAACTTGGTGGCGATGTCCTCATAGACCATGTCCTCACGGGCCAGCTCGAGCGCGATGGCCAGCATGTTCAGGCAGTACATGCCCATCCACGCCGTGCCGTCGGCCTGGCCGAGGTGGCCGGCGACGGGCAGCGGCGCAGAGCGGTCGAAGACCCCGATGTTGTCGAGACCGAGGAAGCCGCCCTGGAAGACGTTGTGGCCGTCGGCGTCCTTGCGGTTCACCCACCAGGTGAAGTTGAGGAGGAGCTTGTGGAAGACGCGCTCGAGAAAAGCGCGGTCGGCGCGGCCCGTCACCCGGCGGTCGATCTTGAAGACGCGATAGGCCGCCCACGCGTGAACCGGCGGATTGACGTCGCCGAACGCCCACTCGTATGCGGGCAGCTGCCCGTTCGGGTGCATGTACCACTCGCGTGTGAGGAGCAGGAGCTGCCGTTTGGCGAACTCCGGGTCGATCAGCGCGAGAGGGATGCAGTGGAAGGCGAGGTCCCAGGCCGCGAACCATGGGTACTCCCACTTGTCGGGCATCGAGAGGATGTCTTCGGCGTTGAGCTCCCGCCACTCCGCATTCCGCCTGTTCCGACGCGCAGCGGGCGGCAGCGGCTGGCCGGGGTCCCCATCGAGCCACTCGGCCACGTCGTAGTGATAGAACTGCTTGGTCCACAGCAACCCGGCGAATGCCTGGCGCTGGACGAGCCGCTCGTCCGGGGTCAGGCGAGGGCCGCCGAACCGCTCGTAGAACGCATCGGCTTCGGCCAGGCGGAGCGCGAACAGCGCGTCTGCACCGCCGAAGGGCTCGGAGGGCAGGTCGCGGCCGAGTCGCAGCAGCACGGTCCGCGTTTCGCCAGGCTCCATGACGAACCGGTAGTGCGCGGCCGCCTTCGTGCCAACGCCGCCCGGGTTCACCGCTGCCGTCTCGCCGTTCACCACGAAGCGGCCGATGCCGTCCTTGACCCACGGACGCGCGTTGGGCACACCCCACAGCCGCTCGAAGTTGGTCTCGTTGTCCGTGAAGAGAAGCGGTGGCGCACCCTCGAGCGCGAGCCGGTAGTCGCCCAGGCGCGGATGCTCGGCAGCGATCCAGCCAATGCCGTCCGTTGAACCCAGGTCGCGCAACTCGGGCTTCGTGTGGTGGCGGCCCCATGACCACGTATTCCGGAACCAGAGCGTCGGCAACAGGTGGAGTGGCGCCGCGTCGGGACCGCGGTTCGTGACTGAGAGGCGGATGAGGTTGTCTTCCGGGCCGGCCTTCGCGTACTCGACGAGCACATCGAAGTAACGGCCGTCGTCCAATGCGCCGGTGTCGGCCAATTCGTATTCGGGGTCGTTCCTGCCCCGGCGGCCGTTCTCTGCGACCAGCTCGGCGTAGGGAAACGCCGCCTGCGGGTACCTGTAGAGCGCCCGCATGTACGAGTGCGTGGGGGTGGAGTCGAGGTAGTAGTAGACCTCCTTGACGTCCTCGCCGTGGTTGCCCTCCGAGCCGGTGAGCCCGAACAGCCGCTCCTTGAGGATCGGGTCCTTCTCATTCCAGAGGGCGATCGCGAAGCACAGGCGCGCCTGGTCGTCCGTGATCCCGAGCAGGCCATCCTCCCCCCATCGATAGGCGCGCGACCGGGCGTGGTCGTGGGGGAGGTAATCCCACGCCGTTCCGTTGTCGGAGTAGTCCTCGCGCACCGTGCCCCACTGCCGCTCGGCGAGGTATGGTCCCCAGCGATACCAGCGCGTCGCGGGGTCTGCGGCCGCCGCGAGCCGCATGCGCTCGGGGTCCGAACCGTCCACGCGATCAGCCATGACGCGGCTGCTCGAGGTCCACGAAGACCTTGATCGCCTCCCGATCCTCCATGAGATGGGAGATGACGGCTTCGGGGTCGCCCAGGCCCTGAATCGGGGTCGTCAGCAGACGGCCGAGCCAGCCTGGGAAGAACGCCTCGGCCTTCACCATGTCGTCCACGCCGCGCAGGAAGTCGTCGCGGGACGCATTGACCGTTCCGACCATGACCTTGTTGCCGAGTACGAACTGGCGGTTGATGCGATCGCCCGGGACCTCGAGCGAACCGTCGCCGGACGTGATGCTGGATTGCACGAGTACGCCGTTCTTGCCAAGCGCATCCGCCGCCTCGAAGACCGGGCCGGCGGCGCCCGTTGCCTCGAAGATGAGATCCCATGGCCCGAATTTCCCGGCCGCCTCCGCGATGGAGGTGGAGGACGTGCCCACGTAGCGCGCCTCGATCGCCTCCACGAGCTCGCTCTTGAGGTAGGGGCCGGGCCGACGGGACAGGACCGTGACGTCCAGTCCGCGCAGGCGCAACACCAGCGCAGCGAGCAGGCCGATCGTCCCCGCCCCCACGACCGCCGCGCGCTCGGGACGCCAGATCTTCATCCGGCGCTGGATCTCGTAGGCCTGGTTGACACCCTTCTCGCTGACCGAGAGCGGCTCGAGCAGGACTCCGACCGACCGCAGCTCCGTCGGCAGCGGGACGATGAACCGCGCGCTGTCGACGTAGGCCTCGGCGAGGAAGCCGTGAAGCAGGTAGATGCCGCGCTCGTAGTAGGTCTCGTCGAGCGTGAAGTCCTGTAACCCGATCTGGTCGTAGATGCTTGCGCCCGGGCGGCGGACGGTGGCCACGACGAGGGAGCCAGGCTGGAGCTCCGGATCATGGACGTTGGGGCCGACGGCCTCGACGATGCCCAGGCTCTCGTGGCCGATGATCAGGAAGTCGTCCCCCTCCGGCGAGCAACCGTACTCGCCGCTGGCGATCTCCTTGTCCGTCCCATCGACGCCGCAGCGCAGGACCCGGACCAGCACGCCGGTCCCGTCTCGAACGTCCTCGAGGACCGGCCGCCGAACCTGCTGGGCGTGGACCGAGCCAACCACGCCGGGCCGGACCGCGATCGCCTGCATGGTCCGGCCATCGGTCATCCCGCGACCCGCCGGAGCAGAGTTCGCGCCGGCCCGCCGTCCGAGCCGGGGATGAGCACGGGCAGGCAGATCAGGTCATAGCGGCCTGGCGCAACCGATCGAAGGTCGAGACCCTCGAGGATGGCCACTCCCGCCCCGAGCAGGGCGCGGTGGGTCGGTACGGGGTCGCCGAAGGGCGCGATCGAGAGGTAATCGATGCCCACGAGCCGAACACCCGCCTCGACGAGGGCGGACGCGGCTTCGGGCATCAGGCCAAGGAACTCCGCGCTGAAGCCGGGCAGCTCCCAGAGTGCCGAGTTCCTCGTCTTGAACAGAAGCCGCGCGGTGCCGTTCGGGATCCCGATTGCATCGAGATCGGCATGGGTGATGTGGGACTCCAGCCCCGTTGCGTCGACGACGACCGCCGGTCCGACGAGCGCCCCGAGCGGGACGCCCTCGATCCCGGGTGCCCCGTCGATGAAGTGGACAGGCGCGTCGATGTGGGTCCCGCTGTGCGCGCCGAAGTCGAGCCGGGTGACGTTGCACACGCCCCCGGCCTTGATGGAGACGGAGAGCTCGGTGGCGACCAGCGGGTCGCCCGGAAAGGAGACCATCCCCGGA
>DASXSA010000026.1:0-10931 GCA_036506235.1 Candidatus Limnocylindrales bacterium
GGCACGTCGCCGACCTGCTGCATGGCGCCAGCGTGGTTGCCGCGCGGCTGTCACGGGCAATGCTGGAGCGATCGGACGGCGTGGATCGCGAGCAGGAGCTGTTCGCGCTGCTCGAGGCGCACCGCGATGCCGGATCTCGTCTCGCCGAGCGACTCCTGCGCGATCGCAACGGGCTGCTGTCAGAGATCTGGCTCATCGAGCCCGTCGAGCGACCGGTCGAGGCTGCGCAGCCCGAAGCCGGCGAGCAGCCTCAGCGCTCGGGCGAGGCGGCCGCGATCGCTCGAAGAGGCTGATCCCGGAACACCTTTCGAATCTGGGGGTGCCCTACGTTACCGGCTGGCGTAACGTGGTCGCGTGAGACGCGCGGTTAAGGAGTGGGGCTGGCTCGTGCCGGCCTTCGCGGTGAGCGCGGCACTTGGGGTCCTCGTGCTGCCGTCTGTGCTGCCGCGAGCCCCGTGGCTGTCGATCGTTGGCGTGCTCGTCGTGCTCGTGATCTGCTTCCCCACTTCCGCCCGACGGGACCCGATCGCATTCGCGTCCATCGCGATCCCGCCCTTGACGGTGACGGTGATCGGTCTCCTTCTGCCGGCGGGCATCGGCAGGTGGCTCAACATCGCGGCGCTGCTCTTCCTGTTGCCTTTCGTCTTCTCGGGACGCTGGTGGGGTGCGTGGTCGCGCGTGGTGCTGCGGAGGCACCCAAGCCCCGGGCACGCGTTCTACCGCCGCCTCCACGCTCGGATGACGGCCATGTACCAGGGCTACGAGGAGGCGTCGGAACGTGGCCAACCGGAGGACCAAGCGCTCGGTGCCTTCCGAACGGGAATCGCACAGCTGCGAGCGCTGGAGGCCCCGGACGCGGACTGGGCGCAGGTGCGCGACGACAGCGCGGCGAATGCCGAAGCCTGGCTCGAGCTTGCATCCGGCAGCTCGTCACCCGAAGCCGTGCGTCGCTTCGAGGCCGATCGGGATGCCCTGGCTGCCCGGATCGAGAAGCTGCGCACCGCCCGGGACGCGGCCCCGGTCTCGCCGAGGCTGGAGCGGGCGGACACGAGTCGACCGCAGGCCCCAGGGAGCGCGACCGAGTCGTAACCGATTTGTGACCGGCTCGGCGCCGAAATTCGCGGTCCAGGCTGGTACGGTCGATGCGTCGGTTCGTCCGAAGAGCGTCGTGTCCCCGCACGATCCTGACTCGACGTCCGGCCGCCAGTTCCTTCCGATCTCCATTTCAGTTTCGATCTCCCATTCAGGAGCAAGCCGATGGCCGCCTTCGACACGTACCGGGTCCTCGCCGTCCGTGACGGTCGAACCGGCCCGGTCACCTGCAACGCGTGCGGCTGCAGGCTGAACAGCGTCAACCGTGAGTGGTTCCATTTCGGCGCCCTGGCGGGGCGTGACGCCCGTGGCTGCCTGGTCGCGTGCGCAGAGCAGCCGCACGACGCGAGCGGCCGCGCGCAGACCTTCGACGAGATCGCCTTCTAGCTGGCTTCCCGGCCGGTCGGCCCTTCGGGCTGCAGGCGGTAGCCGACGCTGCGAACGGCCACGATGTCGGGCCCACCCTGGGCCGACACCTTCGCGCGCAGCCGAGCGAGGTGGGGCTTCAGCCACAGGCGGTCAGGTTCATGTTCATCCGGCCAGCCAGCGCGCAGCAGCCGGTCGTGCGGCACGACCTCGTCGGGGCGCGCCGCGAGCGCCTCGAGAAGCCGGTACTCGATCGGAGTGAGGTCGAGTGCGGATCCATGGATGCGCGCTTCGTGGCGAGCCCGGTCGATCACCAGCGGTCCGACCTCGATCGCGCCCCGATTCTGGCGATCGGACCCCTCGCCCGTCGCGCGGCGCATCACCGCGGCAATCCGCGCCAGCAGCTCGTCCTTGCCGAACGGCTTCGTCACGTAGTCGTCGGCGCCCATTTGGAGCGCGCGCACCTTCGACGCGGAGGCGCTCTCGCCCGACACCACGATGATCGGGGGCGAGCCCGCGGCCCGGAGCTCGTTCACCACGGCGAACCCGTCGGCGGCCGGCATTGCCAGATCGAGCAGGACGAGGTCGGGCGACTCGTCTTCGAAACGGCGGACTGCGCTGCGCCCGTCGTAGGCCGTGATCACCTGGTGACCCTCGGTCCCCACGAGCGCGGTGATCGCGCCGACCATCGCCGGATCGTCGTCGACGACCAGGATGCGCAACGGTCGCTGGCGGGTCATGCTGGTAAGGATACGGTTGGCCACCGAGCAGGAAGCTGCGCACAACGTGAAACGCAGGTCGGGTCATGACTGACGGCGCGGTCGCACCCATCGAGCGCGAAGAGGAGGCCGTCTCCCGAGGCCGCGGGCAGCCCGGCGGCGAGGACGCCCTGGCGCGGGAGATCGACTTCCTCGATCGGCTGCTCGACGAGATCATCGGCGAGCAGGACGGCCCGGATCTGGTGCATCGTCTGGACGCGGTTCGCCGGGGTCTGCCTCCCGCGGCCGATGAGCTGGACCCGGAGACGACCCGCGGGCTCATTCGCGCCGTCGGCCTGTTCTTCCAGCTGGCGAATTTGGCGGAGGAACGGCATCGTCTGCGCACACTGCGCAGCCGTCAGCGCCGGGCTCACCACGGCGTCATCCGCGATTCGCTCGGCGAAGCGGTCGAGCGGCTGGTTGAGCGCGGCCGAAGCCCCGAGGCGGTCGAGGAGCTGCTACGGCGCCTGTCCGTCAGCCCGGTCCTCACCGCGCATCCGACGGAAGCCCGCCGCCGGACCCTGCTCGTTGCATTGCGGCGCTTCGCCCGGTTGCTGGAACGGCTCGACGATCGGCGGCTGACGGCCCCGGAGGCACGCGATCTGCGACGCCGGCTGCGCGAGGAGCTGACGATCCTCTGGCGGACCGCGGACCTGCGCTCGGTGGGACCGACGCCACTGGACGAGGTCCGGACCGCCCTCGTCTTTTTCGACGAGACCCTGTTCCAGGTCGTCCCGGCGCTGTACCGCGCCCTGGATTCGGCGTTCGATCGCATCACCGGCAGCCGAGATCAGGGAGCCACCGGGACCCGGCCGCCGCGCGCCCCGGCGTTCCTGCGCTGGGGAACGTGGATCGGCGGCGATCGGGACGGTAACCCGAACGTGACCGCGTCAGTGACGACGCTGACGATGCGGACGCAGGCGGACCACGTCCTGCGCGGCTACGAGGCGGTCGCTACGCGCCTCATGCAGTCGATCGCTCCTCCCGCCCCGGCCGGGGGCATGGAGCCCCGCCTCGCCGAGCGTCTGGAAGCGGACCGCCAGGACCTCGGTGACGTGATGGCTGGGCTCCGCCGGCGCTTCCCCGATGAGCCATACCGGCAGCGATTGGGCGCCATCGCCGAGCGGCTGCGGCGCACGCGGGCACGGCTCGCAGAGGAGGTAGAGGCTCCAACCGGGGGCTATGACTCGGCGGTCGAGCTGGCCGCGGAGCTGGACGAGCTCGCGGAGGCGCTGCTCGGCGATCGGCTCGACCGGATCGTCTGGGGCGAGCTCCAGGACCTGCGCTGGCAGCTCGAGACGTTCGGCTTCCACCTTGCGTCGCTGGAGGTTCGCCAGCACGCAGAGGCGCTTTCGGCGGCCGAGCAGGCGCTCGGCGTTCCGGCACAGCCTGGACGTCGAAGGCATCAACCCGACGAAGAGCTGCCCGGTGTTCCCGGCGTTACCGCCGCGGAGGTCATCGCGACCTTCCGCGCCATGGCAGCCATCCAACGGCGGTACGGGCCGGCTGCCTGCCACTACTTCGTCCTGAGCTTCACGCGCGGTCCGGAAGACGTTCGGAGGGTTCTCGAGCTCGCGCGACTTGCGGCGACGCAGGTGGTGCCTGCCTCCGCGACGCCCGGCTTCGCCCCCGCCACGCCCGAGCTCGACGTCGTCCCGCTGCT
Organism: Candidatus Limnocylindrales bacterium; assembly: GCA_036506235.1. GTDB lineage: Bacteria > Chloroflexota > Limnocylindria > Limnocylindrales > CSP1-4 > CF-16. The sequence continues at coordinate 3,880 of DASXSA010000026.1, forward strand.
CGAGTCGGCGGACGCTCTCGAGGGCGCGGGCCTCCTCCTCGATACGCTCCTCGACGACCCCGGGTACCGCGAGCACCTCCGCTCCCGAGGCGACCACCAGGAGGTGATGCTGGGCTACTCGGACTCGAACAAGGAGTCGGGCTTCCTCGCGGCGAACTGGCTGCTCTACCAGGCCCAGTCCGCGCTGGTCGACTCGGCGCGCCGCCACGGCGTCGTGCTGACGCTCTTCCATGGCCGGGGCGGTGCCATCGGGAGAGGCGGCGGACCGGCGAATCGGGCAATCCTCGCGCAGGCGCCGGGCTCGATCGACGGACGTCTCAAGCTGACCGAGCAGGGCGAGGTCATCGCGGCCCGGTATGCCGACCCAGCCATCGCCCGTCGTGAGCTGGAGCAGATCAGTGCCGCAGCGCTGCTGGCGTCAGTGCCTGAGCACGATGAGGCGGTCCGGCGTGCCGCCAGCCACGGCGCTCCGATCCTTGAGGAGCTTGCCCGCGATGCACGTGCCGCCTACCGGGCGTTCGTCTACGACGAGGCCGGATTCCCGGCCTTCTTCCAGGACATCACACCGATCCGGGAGCTGTCCGCACTTCGCCTGGGCTCGCGCCCGGCGTCACGGAAGGGCGCGGCACCGCAGCAGATCGACCTGGAGTCGCTGCGCGCCATCCCATGGGTCTTCGCCTGGTCGCAGTCGCGGATCAATCTGCCTGGCTGGTTCGGGCTCGGCTCCGCGCTGGCCGCCTATCGCGAACGAACCGGCGACGGGGCATTCGCCGAGCTGCGCGAGCTGCATCGGCGCTGGCCGTTCTTTGCGTCCGTGGTCGATACGGCGGAGCTGGGCCTCGGCCGGTCCGACCTCCGCGTGGCCGAGGGTTTCGCGGAACTGGCGACGGCGAGCGACTCGCAGCGGCTCTGGCGGAAGCTCCAGGCCGAGTACGAGCTGTCAGTCACGCTCATCCAGCACGTCACGGGACACCCGTTGCTCGAAGAAGCCCCTGCGGTCCGGCGATCGATCGACCTCCGCAGACCGTACGTCGAGGCGCTCGGCGGCCTCCAGGCTGATTTGCTGCACCGGCTTCGGTCGGCGCGCACCGAAGTCGAACGAGAGGAGCTCGTCCGCCTCGTGCACTCGTCGATCAACGCCGTCGCGGCGGGCCTCCAGAGCACGGGCTGAGGGATTGCGCAAAAGAAGGGGGTTGCGCGATAGGGCTGGACTGTATATTCTGCCGTCTATGCGCATGATCCTCACCGTCGAGAGCAAGAAGAAGCTCTGGCGGCCCTGCCGGGAGGCACGGGCCCTGGGGCTCTGAGGGCGCGCGCAGTCGACCGAAGAGGGCCTCCAGGGAACGGAGGCTCCAGGGCCGCGGACACCGATTGGTGACCGCGGCTTTTTGATTCGCCGGCAGGCGAGCCTCAACCCGGCGGCCCTCCGCAAGGAGGACCACAATGAACGCGATCATCCTCGGTGACGGTGGCTTCGGCCAGGCGATCGCCCGGACGCTCGAGGAAACGGGCGAGCCTCGGCCGACCGTCCTCGGCCGGCCGACCGACGGACACCACGATCCCCGAACGCTGGGGCAGGCCGAGGTGATCTTCGACGCATCCCGAGGCGACCAGGTCCCGGGCAACGTCGCGGCCGCCCTGGCCGCCGGCTGTCGAAGGCTTGTCATCGGGACGACCGCGTGGGACGAAGCGCGACCCGCGGTGGAGACGGCTCTCCTCGATCACGCTGCCAGCGCCGTCGCGGCGTCCAACTTCAGCCTCGGGGTCGCACTGTTCGGCCGGCTGATCGATCGTGCGGTGGAGCTGTTCGGCGCCGTCGATGCCTTCGACCCCTACCTGGTCGAGTGGCACCGCAGCTCGAAAGCCGACCGCCCATCCGGGACGGCACGGGACCTCTCGCGCCGGATTCTCGCGGCTCATCCGACGAAAGCACGCCTCGCCGATCCGGGCCGCGAGGGGCCTCGCCAGCGCGACGAGCTGGAGGTCGCGGTGGTCCGCGCGGGCGCTGCACCTGGGATGCACCTGGTGGGCTTCGATGCCCCAGGCGAGACCGTCGAGCTGCGCCTGACGGCACGCGATCGGACAGCCTACGCGCAGGGCGCTCTCGCGGCGGCGCGCTGGCTCCTCCGGGAACCACGCCGACCCGGCTTCCATTCGTTCGACGTTGTGGTCGACGACCTCCTCGCGCGGCCTTCAGAACGACGCCTGGCGATGGCGGGCTGATGCCATCGGTTCATCCATCGACCCAGACCCACCCGACCGCCGGCTAACAGGAGAAGGAGATCTACCAATGACGCGCATCAATCGCACGAACGGCACGTCGAACGGAACCGGCCGACCTACGCTCCACGGCGCGTTCACCGCGCTCGTGACGCCATTCTCAGCCGATGGGAGCCTCGACGAGGCCAGCCTTCGCCAGCTCGTTCGCTGGCAGGTGCTGGCCGGGATCGACGGACTCGTCCCGTGTGGCACGACCGGCGAGTCACCGACACTCACCCAGGCCGAGCGCGATCGGGTCATCGCGCTGACCGTGGAGACCGTCGCCGAGCGGCCCTCGCGTTCGCGCGTGACCGTGATCGCCGGCACCGGCACGAATGACACCGCCGCGACGATCGCGGCCACCCGACGGGCCGCCGAGCTCGGCGCCGACGCGGCGCTCGTGGTGGCGCCGTACTACAACCGACCCGATCAGCGGATGCTGGAAGCGCACTATCGCGCCGTAGCGGACGAGGGCGGCCTGCCGATCGTCGTCTACAACGTCCCCTCCCGAACCGGCACGAACATCGAGGCTGCGACGCTCCTGCGGCTGGCTGAGCACCCGCGAATCGTCGCCGTCAAGGAGGCGTCCGGGAACCTCGACCAGATCGCCTGGATCTGCCGGAACCGGCCGTCAGATTTCGCCGTACTCGCGGGCGACGACAGCTGGACGCTGGCGGTCCTGGCGATGGGCGGCCACGGCGTGGTGTCGGTCGCCTCGAACGAGATTCCCGGTGAGATGGTGGCGCTGTGTGCGGCCGCACGAGCCGGCGACTGGGAGACCGCGCGCCGGATCCACGATCGCTGGCTGCCGCTCTTCCGCGCCAATTTCGCCGGCGGCCCAAACCCGGTCCCGGTCAAAGCGGCCCTGTCGATGATCGGCCTCATCGGCGACGTCCTCCGGCCGCCGCTGCTGCCGCTCGAGGACAGCGCCCGTCAATCGCTCGCGGACGTCCTGCGGCAGGCCGGACTGGTGGAGCTGTCGGGCGGGCGGATCGTTCGCACGGAGCGTACGGTCGTCGGCGAGCAGGTGGTCGCATGACGCCCCCGGCTGCCGTAACCGAGGTCGAGACTCCCTCCGGCTTGGTCGAACCAGGCGACATCCTCGCGGCGCTGGATTCCGGCACGCTCCGCGCGGCGCGTCCGGATTCCGACGCGCCCGGCGGGTGGCGGGTGGATCCCGTAGCGAAGCAGGCGATCCTCGCGTGCTTCGCCGACCGGGCGACGCGCGACTGGGACCTCGGTGGAGCCCTCCAGTTCCGCGACCGCGTCAACCTGCCGACGAAGGACCTCCTCAGCGGGACCGAAGCAGGCGACGCGGCGGCCGCCGGCCGACCGTGGCGCATCGTTCCCGGGGGCACCAGCGTTCGCGCCGGCGTTCGCCTGGGCCAGGGCGTCGTGGTCATGCCGCCGTCGTTCGTCAACATCGGGGCCTGGATCGGCGACGACGTGATGGTCGATTCGCACGTTCTCGTTGGATCCTGCGCGCAGATCGGCGACCGGGTGCACCTCGCCGCAGGGGTGCAGATCGGTGGCGTCCTGGAGCCACCCGGCGCGCGCCCCGTGATCGTCGAGGACGACGCGTTCATCGGCGCGAACTCGGGTCTCTTCGAGGGCGTGCTGATCGGGCGTGGGGCGGTGCTGGGGGCAGGCGTGATCCTGACCGGGACGTCGCGCCTCTTCGACCTCGTGCGCGAGCGCGTCCTGGAGGGCACCCCCCAGGAGCCGCTCTCGGTTCCACTTGGCAGCGTCGTGATCCCCGGCGTCCGCCAGCTCGACGGCCCCTTTGCGCGCAGGCACGGTCTTGGTGCATCAACGGCTTTGATCGTCAAGGACCGTGATCCGGGTACCGATGCCCGGGTCGCGCTCGAAGCGGCGCTCCGTTGATGCCTGTCCGCCTGTCGCCCACGGCTTCGCCCGTGCCGGTCACGCCCACCACCGACCCGCCGGTGACTGGCCGCAACGAGATCCTCCGTGGCGACCTGCTCGGCGGCATCGAGCCGGAAACGCTGGCCGAAGAATTCGGAACGCCGCTGTACGTCTACGACTTCGACGTCATCGACGCGCAGGTGCAGGCTCTCCGCGCCGCGCTGCCACCACGCTTCGACGTCGCCTACGCGGTCAAGGCGAATCCTGCCCTCGCGGTCGTCGCCCATCTCGGATCGATGGGGCTGGGCATGGACGTGGCATCGGGCGGCGAGCTCGACCTCGCGTTGCGCGCCGGAGTTCCGGCTGATCGGGTCATCTTCACGGGCCCGGGCAAGCGGGACAACGAGCTTGCCGCGGGAGTTCGCGCTGGTCTCCGGGCCGTGACCGTCGAATCGATCTCCGAGCTCGAGCGGCTCGAACGGGCGTCGGCCAGCGCGGGGCGTCGAACACCGATCCTGCTGCGGGCCGCGTCGGCAAGCGCAGGCGAGGCGAGCGCCGAGCGAGTGCGGGTGATCGGTGACGAGGGTGCCGGGAAGTTCGGGATGGACGAGGCGAGCCTCCGCCAAGCCGCCCGCCGAGCGGTCCGTTCGCCGCACCTGCAGCTTCTTGGCGTGCACGCGTTCACCGCCTCGAACGTCCTCGAGCCGGCGGCCCTGGTCGAGCATGCCCGCGCCGTCATCGCACTGGGCCGATCGGTGGCGCGCGAGGTCGGCCTCGCCCTTCGACTGGCGGACGTGGGCGGGGGGCTCGGGATACCGTACGGGGACCAGGAGGACCCGCTCGACCTTCATGAGCTTGGCGTGCGTCTCCGGCTCCTGGACGACGAGCTGGGGGCCGATGCGATCACGAGATCGACCCGCCTCCTCGTCGAGCCCGGACGATTCCTCGTCGGACCGGCAGGCGCATTTCTCGCGCGCGTCATCGATCGCAAGGACGTCGACGGCCGAACGACGGCCATCCTGGACGGGGGCATCAACAACCTGCTGCGACCGGTCCTCGTCGGACAGCAGCATCGTGCCCGCTCCTTCGGGAACGACGACCGGTCGGCACCGGTCCCGGTCACCCTCGCCGGACCGCTGTGCTCCGGTCTCGACATCGTGGGGAGCGGCCGGCCCATGGCTCCGCCGGCCATTGGCGATCTCGTGGCGCTCCTCGACGTGGGCGCCTACGGGTTCACCGAGTCCATGCCGCTGTTCCTGTCCCATCCCGTGCCGGCCGAGGTTGCGATCCGGGCGGGACGCGCGCAGCTGATCCGGCCACGGATCGACCCCTCGACCTGGCTGGAATCGCAGCGCATCCCGGACTGGTAGCCGGTCGCGCTTCGACCCCAACCGCACGCCTCCTGCCAACGGCGCGTCGAGGGCCGGCTGCTATCGTGGCGCCCGTGGAGACGGGGACGACCGTCCTTGAACGCGACCGGCCGGGGTCGCCGCCATCCGCTGCCGGGTCCCTGGCAGTCCGCTGGCTCGGCCGGGTCGACTATCGCGAGGCCTGGGCGCTTCAGCACCGGCTTGTCGACCAGCGCGCGGCCGGCGAAATTCCCGATCAACTCCTGCTCCTGGAGCACCCCGCGGTCCTGACGCTCGGCCGGCAGGCGGACGAGGCACACGTCCTCGCCTCACCTGCCGAGCTCGCCTCGCGAGGCATCGAGGTCATCCGCGTCGAGCGCGGCGGGGAAGTGACCTACCACGGCCCGGGCCAGCTGGTCGCCTATCCGGTGATCGACGTCCACGCCCGTGGGCTACTGATCAAGCCGCTCGTCCGCGCCCTCGAGGAGGCGATGATCGAGACCTGCGCGACGTTCGGCGTCGCGACCGGGCGGCGACCTGGCGAGCCTGGTTGCTGGTGCGATCCGGAAGCGCCGCAGCCGCGAAAGATCGGCGCGCTGGGTCTGCGCGTCGAGCGAGGCGTCACGTACCACGGGATTGCGCTCAACGTGGCCGTCGACCTGCACGACTTCGACCTCATCGACCCGTGCGGGATGCCCGGCGTTTTGGCCACCTCGATCGTCGCGGAGGGGGGTGCAATCGAGGGCAGCGGCACGGAGGCGGTGGCGCGCGCGGCGAGCGTGTTCGCGGGCGCATTCGCGGGTTCGATCGGCGCGCCGCTCATCGGTGAACTGCCCAGGGAACAACACGAGACCTGATGGCCGCCGGCCTCTTCGAGCTGCGCAGGGACTCGATCACCGGCTGGTGGGTGGCCACCGTGGTCGACCGGGCGTTTCACCGCGACCGTTTCGCGCTCCCGGCCGAGCCGGTCGATGACGGCGGCGATTGCCAGAACTGCCGGATTCCGGACGGAGCCGGCGTGCGCCTGCGGACCCTGAAGGACTTCGCGTTCAACGTCGTCGGCTCCCAGGAGGACGCCGACGCACTCGATCGGAATCTCGCCCAGGTCGCCCTGTCCCGGGCCCGGGCATCCGGCAGCTGGCGCACAGTTGTGGCGGCCCCCGGCGAACATCGGCCGTTGCACACGGTCGGCATGGACACGATCCAGGAGATGCTCGGCGTGTGCCGCGACGCGCTCGCGGATGCCCGTCGTGCAGCGCAGACCGAGTTTGTTGCCGTCGTCCAGAACTGGGGAGCACAGGCGGGCGCCCGAACGAACCACCTCTGCCTGGAGCTGTACGACCTGCCGCAGGTTCCACACCGAGTGGCCGAGGAGCTGGGCGGAGCAGCCCGCTATGTCATTCGCGCAGGGGAGTGCCCATGGTGTCGCGCGGTGCGCGAGGAGCTCGACGGCGAGCGTCTCGTGCATGAGGACGCCGACACGGTCGCGTACGCGCCCTATGCATCGCGGTCACCCTTCGAGATCTGGGTCGTGCCTCGGCGCCACGCATCCGATTTCGCGCGGGCGACCGATTCCGA
>DASXSA010000027.1:0-3695 GCA_036506235.1 Candidatus Limnocylindrales bacterium
GGGCGATCCTCGAGGGGACGGGCGTCGCGGTCGGGACCACGATCGGGTTTCCGCACGGCAACCACCTGACGTCGACCAAGGTCTTCGAGGCGGAGCGCGCCCTGGCCGACGGCGCCGTCGAGCTCGACATGGTGCTCCAGATAGGGGCCCTCAAATCGGGCCGGGACGCGGATGTCCAGGACGACATCGCGGCCGTGGTCGAGGTCGCGCACGGGGCCGGGGCCATCGTCAAGGTCATCTTCGAAAACGCTTACCTGACCGACGAGGAGAAGGTCCGCGCATGCCACCTGACCGAGGCGGCGGGTGGCGACTTCGTCAAGACCTCCACCGGCTTCGGCCCGAGCGGCGCGACGCACGAGGACCTCGCGCTCATGCGTCGGAGTGTCTCGTCGCGCGTGCAGGTCAAGGCGGCCGGCGGCGTCCGAACCCTCGACGCGCTGCTCGCGGTCATGGCCCTCGGCGTCACTCGAGTGGGGGCGACCGCCACCGCGACGATGCTCGACGACTTCAAGGCCCGCAAGGCCGGTTTGGGTGCCGTCGGTTCCCTGGCGGAGCCGAGCCAGGCCGGCTACTGAATGGGTCCCGTCGCGTGAGCCTGCGGACGACTGATCCCCCGGTCCTTGCATGGCTCACCGAAGCGACGAAGCTGCTCGACAACCTCGCCCAGACCCAGGTCGATGCACTCGAAACGGCAAGCCGATGGTGCGCCGACACCATCGCCGGCGGCGGGCTCGTGCACCTGTTCGGGACCGGCCACTCGCGGATCCCGGTCGAGGAGATGTTTCCGCGCTACGGCTCATACCCGGGCTTCAACCCGATGGTCGAGTTGTCGATGACGTTCCATACGCAGATCGTCGGTTCGAACGGGCAGCGCCAGGCGATGTTCATCGAGCGGGTGCCGGGCCTGGCCGAGGTGATCCTCTCCAACTTCGAGTTCGGCCCGAGCGACGTGATGGTCGTCTTCTCGGCGAGCGGCCTGTCGGCCGTGCCGGTCGAGATGGCGCGCGGCGCCCGACGGCGGGGCCTTCGGGTGATCGCCGTCACGTCGATCGAGCAAGCCATGTCCGACGATCCCAGCCCGGCGGTGGGCAGCCGGCTGATCGACGAAGCCGACCTCGTCATCGACCTGTGCACCCCGCGTGCCGACGCCCTCGTCACCATCGACGGCCTCGACACACCGGTCGGACCGGGCTCGACGGTCGCCGCAGTCGCGATTGCCAACTCCATCAAGGTACGCACTGCGCAGTTGCTCGTCGACCGTGGGGCGCTGCCTCCGGTCATCACCCGGGCCTCGGTCGTAGGCGCCGCTCGGTCGCGGGACCTGTTCGATGGCGCCTATCGAGAGCACGCGCGCCGCGTTGCCCGGACCATCGCTCGCGAGGGTTAGTCCCAGGGCATTACGCGCAGGAGGTGCAAGAGTTACTTTTTGCAGGCATCGGCTCCCTGTGACGGGAAAGTCGGTTCGTCGACGCGACCCGTTCGGCGCGTCGTCAGCTGGAGGAGGAGAACGCATGACCCAGGCGTCGATTCGTAGTCGGCTGCTGGTCGGAGTGGCGGCCATCATGGTCGTCGCCTCCGCCTGCACCGGTGCTGGCTCGTCGGGCGGGGCCAAGACCTACAAGATCGGCTACTCGAACGGCGGAGGCGTCGGCAACGGCTTCCGCGAGGAGCAGGTCTGCACGGCCAAGGCGCAGGCCCTCGTGTCCGGCAAGGTTTCCGGGCTCACCACGATCCACCGCAATACGGACGCTGCGGGTCAGGCCGCCGACATCCGCGACCTGATCTCGAAGGGCGTCAACGCGATCGTCTTCAACCCGAATGACAAGGCGGCCCTGAACGCGGCGCTCCAGGAAGCAAAGAACGCCGGGATCAAGACCGTGTCGGTCGACGCTTATGTGACCGACCCGAACACCTACAACCTGTACAACAACCAGGTGAAGTACGCCGAGCTCGGCGCCAAGTGGCTGTTCGACCAGCTGGGCGGCAAGGGCACCGTGTACTACATGCGCGGTCTGGCCGGCCACCCTGCCGACTCCGACCGTGACATCGGGTTCAAGAACATCCTCAAGAGCTACCCCAACATCAAGGTCGTCCCGAACGCCGATGGCGTCGCCACCGGCTGGGACCCGCCGACCGCGACCAAGCTGATCAATGACTTCCTCGCGAGCGGCCAGTACGACACCATCCAGGGCATCTGGACGTCCGGCATGGACTCGATGGTGGTCGACGCGATCAAGGCGGCGCACAAGCCATTCGTGCCGATCGTGGGCGCCGACCTCGGTGCCTTCGTCAAGCAGCTCCTCGACCCGGTCGGCTATCCCGGGCTGAAGGGCGTCGCCGTCACGAACACTGCCGCCGTTGGTGGCGCAGGCGTTGCGCTGGCCCTGAAGCTCCTCAATGGGGAGGCCGTCACGACCGATCCGTCGGCCAGCCAGCCGAATACGGTTCTCCTGCAGCCTGTTGCTGTGGACAACCTGACCGATGACGGGAAGGCCAAGTTGAAGTCGTGGCAGTCGGTCCCCGGGCTCGACCCGAACTGGCCGCTCGGCATCACGATCGACGGCTGGACCACGTACACGCCAGCTCAGGCCATCGCCTGCAAAGGCCCGGGCGAGTAACCTCCGCCCGAACCAGGCTAGGCAAAGGGGGATGCCGGTTCCACCGGCATCCCCCAACTTGATGGGCACGAGGAGCGGATGACCCTCACCTCCACTGACCTCCTGCTCGAGGCGACCGGGATCTCGAAAACCTACGGCGCCGTCGTTGCCCTCCGGTCGGCGTCGCTTGCCGTGCGGCCGGGCGAGGTCCACGCCCTGATGGGGGCGAACGGCGCCGGCAAGAGCACCCTCCTCAAGATCCTCACAGGCGCCGTCCGGCCGGACGACGGCACGATCACGGTGCGCGGGCGGCAGCGCACAGTCCATTCGCCGGCTGAGGCGCGACGCGGCGGCATCGTCTCGGTCTACCAGGAGCCGGCCCTGATCCCTGACCTTGACATTCGCTCCAACCTGCGGCTGACGGAGACGCCGATCGAGCCGTTCCGCCACTGGCTGAACGAACTGGGCATCGAGGATCTCGACCTCTCGAGCATCGCGCGGCGCGTGCCGCTCGCGTCGCTTCGGATCATCGACCTGGCCCGCGCCCTGGCGATCGAGCCCGACGTGCTGATGCTCGACGAGATCACCGCCGCCCTGCCGGCGAACCTCACCGAGCGGGTCCTCGCCGCGCTCGGCCGCGAGCGGGGCGGCGACCGGTCCGTGATCTTCATCTCTCACCGCATGATCGAGATCGCCGCCGTGTGCGACCGGGCAACCGTCCTGCGCGAAGGCAGGACCGTGGGTGTCGTGGACGTCACCCAGGGCTCGGAGGAGCGCATTGTCGAGCTCATGCTCGGCCAGATCGTGGAGGACATGCCGGCGGTCGCCGAGCGCGCCTCGGGCGCCGCGAAGGCATCCGGCACCACGCCGCGCCTCACGGCTCGCGGCCTCAGCTCCAGTGAGAGGCTCAACGACGTGTCGTTCGACCTCCAGCCGGGCGAGGTGCTCGGGGTGGTCGCGCTGGAGGGCCAGGGTCAGGACGAACTGTTCGACATCCTCGCCGGCTCGCAGCGACCCAGCGGCGGCGAACTGCTCGTCGACGGGTCGCCCGTGTCGTTCCGCCATCCCGCCGACGCCATCCGGGCCGGCCTCGTGTAC
>DASXSA010000028.1:0-2630 GCA_036506235.1 Candidatus Limnocylindrales bacterium
AGCCATCCGGGTGCCAGGTCCCGTCTTGTTGCCGCTTCGACTCGAGGAGGTCGAGGGCATCGGCCGTGCGCGGGTCCGCGAGGTGCCCCGATCGCGCGAGGACCTTGAGGGCGGCAAGCGCGTCGTAGTGCCAGTAGGGCGGGTAGCGCAGCCGCGCCACGTTCGGGTGCGCAAGGGTGCCCGTCCGCTCCGAGAGGATGACGCGATGGCGGAGCACGAACTCGGCGGCTCGCTGGACGGCGGCCTGCGGATCTCCCAGTTTAGTTACCCGCGCATATTCGGCCAGGCCCAGGAACGCGGGCAACACTTCGTTGAAGGATGAGTGGGTGGCCTCGGGCTTCCGATCGCAGTTCCAGCCCCCGTCGGGCCACTGCCAGCTCATCAGCCGCGACGCGATCCCTCCGACTCGTGGATCCTCCGCCAGCCCCAGGTAGACCGACACGGCGAGGCCGTTGCCGTCCTGGCTCGCACATTTCCTGGCCAGGCCCCGAATGACGGGCGTGTTACGGGCGTGCCCGCCGCACAGCCAGTCGAGGACCGTCTCCGCCGCCGCCCGGAAACCCGGCGTCTCGGGCGGGACGCCGAGATCCATCAGCGAGACGAGACGCCAATGAGCGCCGGCCCATTTTGCGTAGGGGTGGACGCCGAATCCCCCGTCCTGTCGTTGGCCCGACAGCAGCCCCGCAACCAGCGGTCCTCGAGCGATCGCGGCCCGGGCGGCCCGGACGTCCGGGTCAGCCGCCGGACGGTCGAGGAGATCGCCCAAGGCAGCGTGCCGAATTGCCGGCTCGTTCGAGGTGAGCAACAGCTGGAGGGCGGGATCCGCGGTCTCCGACGCCGGGTCCAAGGTTGTCGCAGTCCCGGTCATTCTCGGCTCTTGCATCCAATAACTCCGCGGGAACCATACGAAAGTTAGCGGAATCGTCGAGGAATCCCGCCGCGAGCCGCTCATACTTTCGGGTGCATGGGCAACCTCGTGGGGAGCGAGCCTTCCGCCTCGTGATGGAGCTCGGTCTGCGTCCCGGCCTGAGAATCCCGGTCCCCGATTTCGCGACCGCCGTAGACCCGAGCGTTGCCGACGAACCCCTCGCCGAGGGGCCGAATCCCGAAGAACCCATCGCCCAGGCGACAAGCCCGGTCGAATCCGTCGGATCACCGCCATCGCCTGAGCCAGGGCCCCGACTCGGCCACCTGACCGGCCTCGATGGACTTCGTGCCATCGCCGTGCTGGCCGTGCTTGTCTACCACTCCGGGCTCGACTGGCTACCGGGCGGCTTCCTGGGCGTCGAGATCTTCTTCGCCATCAGCGGCTACCTGATTACCGGCCTCCTGCTCTCGGAGTGGCACGGCTCCGGGCGAATCGACCTCAAGGCGTTCTGGGTCCGGCGCGCGCGGCGCCTCCTGCCGGCGCTCTTCGTCCTGCTCGCCGGAACGCTCGGCTACGCCCTCGTCTGGCTGCCCGCCGAGCTGGCGCGGCTCCGCGTCGACGTGCTCGCCGCGCTCGGCTACGTCACCAACTGGTATCTCATCCTCGGCCAGCAGTCGTACTTCGCGGACCTGGATCGGCAGTCACCGTTGCTGCACCTCTGGTCGCTCGCCGTCGAGGAGCAGTTCTACCTGCTGTGGCCCATCGCGCTGGCCGCCGGCCTCGTGCTGGCCGGTCGCCGGCTGTCGTTCATCTTCACGATCGCGGGCGCCGTCGCGTCCGCCGTCTGGATGGCCGTTCTCTACCGCCCGGACGCCGACGTCTCACGGGTGTACTTCGGAACCGACACGCGGCTGACCGGCCTGCTGCTCGGGGCGGCGCTCGCCTTCGTCTGGCTCCCTCGACACCCCCGCCAGACCTGGTCGCTGCCGTTGCCGCTGATATGCCGACCGACCGGCCTACGACGGCGGCTGCCGATGAAGGCCCGCTGGATAGCCTCCCATCGCACGGCCATCGACGCTGTCCTGGTCGCCGGGCTCGCATGCCTCGCCTGGTTCCTGTACGCGGTCGACGAGTCCGACGCGTTCCTGTTCCGCGGTGGGTTCGCGCTGTTGGCGGCCGTGAGCGTCGTCACGATCGCGGCGGCGGTCCACCCGTCCGGTCGTCTCGGGCGCCTGGTCCTGGATTCGGCGCCGCTGCGCTGGCTCGGCACCCGCTCGTACAGCGTCTACCTATGGCACTGGCCCGTCTTCATGGTCACCCGGCCGGGCATCGATCTGCCGCTCGAGCCGATTCCTGCCTTCGGCTTCCGGCTGGTGCTGACCGCGGCGCTCGCGGAAGCTTCGTACCGTTTCGTGGAGACGCGCTTCCGGTACCGCGGGCAGGTCCCGCCAACCGAACCGGAGTTCGTCCAGCGGCGGCGCGCGCCTCGAACAAAGGTCGCCTGGGCTGCCGGGTTTGCCGTCCTGGCGACCGTCCTCGCCGGCCCGATCGCCACCGCTTCGCCTCCGCCGCGCCAGCAGCCAGAGCATCGGCCCCACCGGTTCCATCGGCCCCGACCAGCCCATCGACTGCGTCCGCGGGCAGGAACGTCGGGCGCGGTGGAGGCGAAGCGGTGGCGATGGGGCCGGCTAGGACGGTCGCCAGAACGGCAATCCCGGCAGCCCAGGCGACCTTTGTTCGAGGCGCGCGTCGCCGCTGGACG
>DASXSA010000029.1:0-10021 GCA_036506235.1 Candidatus Limnocylindrales bacterium
AGCGCGCGGGGGGCTGGTGGTCGGATCGCAGGGGGCTCGCTACCTCGTGGACGGACGGGTCGAGGGCAAGGACCCGCTCGAGACGTTCGGGCCCAACGCGGTCGCCAGCCTCTGCCGCGAGGACGCGATGGAGCACGCGCCCGACCTGCTGCTCATCAGCCAGTACGATCCCGAGCTGGGCGAGGTGGCCGCGTTCGAGGAGCTCATCGGCTCACACGGCGGGCTCGGGGGCGCCCAGACAGAGCCATTCATCCTTCACCCGGCGGAGTGGAAGCTCGACGAGCCGGTGCCGCTCGGCGCGCCCGCGATCTACCGCAATCTTCGGCGCTGGCTCAAATCGGTTGGCATCCCGCTCGAACACGCTGCCTGACCTCAACTTCGCCGGGAGGCGTGTGCACCTCGGGGCCGTTCTAGCCGGCGCCCTTGTGGCTGCGCTCGCCCGAAACCTAGGCTGACTCGCTTCGCTCCGGATCCGTCCGGACCGCCGGGGGTCGCGGAACATGGGAGGGCTGCAGCCATGACGCTCGAGGGGATCCTGGTCGGGCTCGTCGTCATCATCGTCGGGCTCGCGTGGGCGTTCTACGGCTTGCGTGCGTTCACGATCCTCCTGCCCATCTGGGCCTTCATCGTCGGCTTCGGCGCCGGCGCAAGCTGGATCCAGGAGCTCTTCGGGGGCGGCTTCCTGGCAACCACGACGTCGTGGGTAGGCGGCTTCTTCGTTGGACTCGTGCTGGCCCTGCTCAGCTACTTCCTGTATTACGCGGCCGTCGTTCTCCTCGGCGGCGCCCTCGGCTACACGCTTGCCGCGGGGCTCGCGGTGGGCATCGGGCTTCCCAACTTCCTGGCGATCATCGTCGGGCTCGTGGCCGGGGCCGCTCTCGGGGCGGCGGTCCTCCTGCTCGCGATGCCGGCCTTCCTCGTGGTCTGGCTGTCCGCGATTGGCGGCGCGACTGCGGTCGCCAACGGCCTGCTGATCCTTCTCGGCCGGATCGATCTCAACGACATCCAAGGCGGCCTCGGACAGGGCCTCCTGCGCGATCCGGCGATCGCGGTCGTCACCGTGATCGTCGTCGCGGCCGCGGGGATCTACTACCAGATGCGCGACGTGACCGAGGCGACGGTCGCGGTCGAACGGGCGACCTACCGGGCGTGAGTCCGGGGGCGGTCGGGGAGGTGGACTGAACGTCGAGCCAATCCGACCGCCGGGATCGAGTGGCACGCCCTGGACCGCGCCGGGAGGCCGGACCGGACGCGCCGACGACGATCGACGTGGCGGGCGACGAGCTCGTGCCCGCATGGCTGCAGCGCCTGGCAGCGATCGGCTGGCGTGTGCTCGCCACGCTCCTGGTCGGTGCCGTCTTCGCGGCTGTCGGGATCTACCTGTCGACGGTCACCGCGGCCATCCTCGTAGGGGTGATCGTCGTCGCCACGTTCGGCCCGATCGATCAATACCTCCGCACCCGGCGCGGCTGGGCACGCGGTCCGGCCGCGGCCATCACCAGCGTGATCGCGCTGGGGGCAGTCATCCTGACGGTATTCCTCGTCGTGGTCGCGTTCGTCCCATACACGGTCGACCTCCTGAGGACCATCCAGGCCGCTGTCGATGGGCTCCTCGGTTGGCTGACCAACATTGGAGCCCCGCCCGGCCTCATCGACCTGGTAACGGGCCTTATCCGCGGCGTCGAGGGATGGCTGACAGCGGCCGTCGCGCAGCTCGCGGGACCGATCGGCGCGGTCGTCACGATCCTCGTCCTCGGCGGATTCCTGACCTTCTACCTGCTCGAGGACGGCGACCGCGCGTGGGCGACGATCACGGAGAACCTCGACGAGTGGCGCAAGGACGCGTTGACGGCAAGGGGGGTCGTCGCCTTCTCCCAGGTCGGCGATTACCTTCGAGGCACGGCGATCCTGGCGGTGACCGCGGCACTTTCGAGGGTCGTGTTCCTGCTCCTTCTGGGCGTGCCCTTCGTCGGGCCGCTGGGCGTGATCGTCTTCCTGAGCGGGTTTGTTCCGTACCTCGGCCCGCTCTTCGCGACGGCCGTTCTGTCCCTGGTGACGCTGGTCACACGCGGGCCGGTCGCCGTCGTCGTTCTGCTCCTGTTGATCGTCGCTGCCGGGTTCGCCCAGAACCGGTTGCTTGCTCGCTTCGTCTACCGCAGCACGGTCAGGGTGCCGGCGGCGATCGTGCTCATCGTGGTCTCCGCCGGCGCCGCCTTGTTCGGCATCGGCGGAGTGTTTGCGGCCGTGCCCGTCGGTGCCGCGATCGCCGCCTTCGCTCCCGCGGTGATCCAGGCGCTCGGGGCCGACAGCGACGCGAAGGCCGCCCGCACGGTTCAGGACGAGCCAGGCGCTGGATCCGATCGCGCGCTCGTGCCGATCTGGCTTGACCGTCTCGGTCAGTGGTCCTGGCGCGCCCTCGTCGTGCTGGCGCTGGCGGCCGTCGCGGTGCAGCTGATCGTCGTTCCGATCTTCAGCGCACCCGTGGTCATCGCGATCATCGTCGCCTGCGCGATGAAGCCGAGCTCCGACCGCCTCCGCGAGCGAGGGCTGACTCCGACATCGGCCGCACTGGTGGTCACGCTCGGCACGGTGCTCGTCGTATCCGTCGTGCTCGTGGCTACGATCGTATCGCTCGCCGGACAGCTGCCGGAAATCGTGGAGCAGGCGTCGGCCGGCGCAGGCCACCTGAATCTCGGCCCCGTCCCGAGCGACCTGGTCCGCTCCGTCGGACCAACCCTGATCCCGACCGCCGCCGCGCTGGTGAGCAATGTCGCCGGGATCGCTGTCGTGCTGGTGACCGCCGCCCTGCTCACCTTCTTCTTCCTGCGCGACGGGCCGGACTGGTGGGCCCGGTTGCTCCAGCGCATCCCCGCCAACAGGCGCGCGGTCCTGGGCGACGCCGGCGCACGCTCGGCGCGCATCGTCAACGGGTCGACGGTCGGTACCGGGATCGTGTCGTTCTTCGGCGCGCTAACGCAGGGGGTCACGATGGCGATCCTCGGCCTGCCGCTGGCGCTCCCGATCGCGGTCCTGACGTTCTTCGGCGGCTTTATCCCCTACGTCGGTACGTTCATCACGACGGGTCTGGGCTTCCTCATTGCCGTCGCGGTCGGCGACTCGTTCGACATCGTCGTGATGGCGATCTTCACCGTCGTTTTCAACATCGTCCAGGGCAACTTCGTCGCGCCGCTCGTGTACGGCAAGGCGGTCAGCCTCCACCCGGCGGTGGTTTTGCTCGCCGCGCCGATCGGGGCGGCCGTCGGTGGAATCGTGGGGATGATCCTCGTCGTGCCCGTCTTCGGGGTCATCGCCGCGACCTGGCGATCGATCATCTACCTCTTCGATCCCAGCGAAGAGCGCGGGACGCCGTTCGGCGTCCAGCCCGCGGGCGAGATCCAATCCCCGGCTGTCGAGAGCACCAGCCCGGCTCCGGTCCGGAGCTCGTAGGGATCAGGCCCCTGGTCCGGGCGCTCCGGGCGATTCTGGCGATTGACCGGGCGGTGGCACGCCCACGGTCGTCGCGAGGCGGTCGATCGAGTGGTTCAGGGCGGTTACGTCGGTCTGTCGCCTCGCTTCCGCGTTTTCACGGGCGTCGACCGTTGCCAACGCGCCGGTCGAGAGGCCGTCGAGCTCGACCTCGGTCGTCGTGGCGAGCACGCGCAGCTGATCGCCAACCGCGCCCGCTTCCTGCGCTGCCTCCTGGCTCGGCCCGCTCGCCGCCAGCTGCTGGAACGTCATGGTGTAGTCGCGGGCAGACGCGATCGCGCTCCTGAAGGCCTGCTGCTCGCCAGGGTCGAGGGAAGCAGGGCGAGCGAACGTCGTCTGTAGTCCGCTCACTCCGCTCAGCGCGGATGTCGCTCGCCCGTTCCACGAGCGCTCGCGCGCCATGGCAGCGCGACGTTGCGCCAGCAGGGCCGCGCCCGCGGCGAGGAGTGCGAGGAGCGCCAGGATCCATGCCCAGGCGGGGATACCCCCGGATGTCGTGCCAGTCGGGACGATCACGACGGCCGCCGTCGCCGTCGCGGTCGCGGTCGCGGAGGCCGAGGCGGCGGTCGGGGCCGGAGTCGCCGTCCTTGTGGGCTCCGTCGAGGGCGTTGAAGTCGGGGCCTTGGTTGGGGCGAGCGTCTTCGTCGGCGCCGGAGTGGGCGCCTTCGTCGGAGCTGCCGTGGGCTTCGGTGTGGCGGTCGGTGAAGGTCGCGGCGACACGAGGGCCGAGGCTGCTGTGGACGCCTCTGGCGTGGCGGACGTGCCCGCGGACGGCGCCGCCGGCGATCGCACCGGACTCAGCGTCGGCGCCGGTTGCCTGCTCCCGCTGGCCTGCGGGAGCGCCGAGGCGAGCTCGCCCGAGCATGCCCCGACGGCGCTCGCGAGCGTGATCAGGCCAAGGATCGAGGCGATCCCGACCACCCTTGGCGACCGAGTTATCTGGTCCGACGCCATCGCTATGGACGAGAGAGGCCCGACCCCGTCAGGCCGTATAGGCCGCCGCCCGGCCGCGGTAACCCCAGGCCGAAGCGCCGAGGCTGCCGATATCGACGAGAAACGCGAGCGTGATCCACAACCAGTCGAAGCCGGTTAGCCCCGCAGGCGACCACAAGAGGACGTACATCAGCGTGGTGAAGGGCACGAAGATGATGCCCAGCAGCGCGACGAATCCTGAGCTGATGGCCGCCGTGAATACCGCGGGCCTGGCGAGCCAGACGAAAAAGATCGCCAGCCGCGGAAACGACAGACCGAAGAGCGCAAGCAGGCAGCCCACGGCCTAGTCGTCGTCTTCGTCGTCGAAGGACGCGGCCGTGCCCATCGCGCGGAGCATGTTCCCAGCCGCCGACACGACCCGCGCGGTGCCGACGATCGGGGCGACGGCGACGAGCGTTCCCTGGATCTCCTCCATCGGCACACCGATCTTGGCGGCGGCGCCGAGGTTCAGGAGGTAGGAAGCCGGTGCCGCGTCCGACGCCACGAGGGCCGCGATCCGGACCAGCGTGAAGGTTTCATCGTCGAGCCCGGAGCGGGCGCGCGTGTCGATCGTCATCTGCGCGAGCTGCTCGAGAACGGGTGCCTCGCCGCGTCCGAGGGCCTCGATGTTCTTCTCAGGGTCCTGGCTCATGTTCGTGCTCATGTCGCCGCTCCTTTTCCTCTGCTCGATCTGGTTTCGTAGCCTCAGCGCGATAGGCGGACGTAGCCCTGCCGACCGATCGCCTCGATGTCCCACCTCGTGCCGAAGGCGCGCAGACGCGAGATCCGGATCCGGCCGATCTCCTCGGGAATGTCCGGCCAGACGGTCAACTCGCCATCGTGGGCATCGAGCCCGAGCATGCTGCGAACCAGGAGCAGCGGCGCTCCCGTCGCCCATGCCTGCGGACTGCAGGCGGTCGGGTAGGGGATCGGGAAGCTGCCGAAGGCCCGCGGATAACCGGAGAAGGCCTCAGGCAGCCGGTAGCCGGAGGTCGCGGCCGCGTCGAGCAGCGCGAGGGTGATCCTGTTCGCCTCGGCGCGGAATCCGTAGCGCGACAGGCCCAGCGCGATGATCGACGTGTCGTGCGGCCAGACGGTCCCCAGGTGATAACCGATCGGATTGAAGCCCTTGTCTGCCGTCGACAGCGTCCGAACGCCCCAGCCCGAGAACAGCTCGTCGGACATCAGCTGGCGGGCGATGATCGCAGCCCGCTCCGGGCTCACGATCTCGCTCCACAGCAGGTGGCCGATGTTGGAGGTCAGTGAGTCGATCTGGCGCTTGTCCCCGTCGAGCCCGATCGCGAAGTAGCCACCCCGCTCGTCGATCCAGAAGTCCCGGTTGAAGCGCTCGCGGAGCTGCTCCGCCTCGGTGCGCAGCCGGCCCGCGAGCTCGGGGTCCTGAAGCGGACCATCCGCCAGTTCGGCGACGCGTCGCTTCGCGTCGTACACGTAGCCCTGGATCTCGCAGGTGGCGATCGGCAGTACGGGGAGCGTCCCGTCTGCGAACTGGACCCCATCCCACGAGTCCCGCCAGCACTGGTTGCCAAGGCCCTGGGGCGATCGCGTCTGGTATTCGACGTAGCCGTCGCCATCCCGATCGCCGTAGTTGTCGATCCAGTCGAGCGCTGCCCGCACGTTGTCACGGAGCGATCGGACGAGATCGTCGTCAGCCGACCAACGCCAGTACTCGGAGAGCAGGATCAGCCAGAGGATCGTGGCGTCGGCCGTCCCGTAGTACGGGTTGTGCGGCTTGATACCGAGCTGAGTCAGCTCACCGGCGCGGAGCTCGTGCAGGATCTTGCCCGGCTCCTCGTCGCGGAAGTCGTCGCGTTCGGTGCCCTGGAAGCGGGCCAGCGCGATCAGCGCGCCGCGGGCCAGCAGCGGTCCGAAGGAGACCGTCTGGTACGCGGTGATGAGCGTGTCCCGGCCGAACAGCGTGAGGAACCACGGCAGTCCCGCGGCCGGGACCACGACCTGAACGTCGTCCTGCGCGGCCTCGAGCTTGAGCGCCAGGAGATCGCGTGCCGACTGCACGACGACCTGCCGCAGCAGGTACGAGTCCGTCTCGAACTGGGGTCGCTGCTCGCGCCACTGGCTGATCGGATCCTGCTTCGGCGGGCCGGTGACGTCCCCGAAGTCGTGATGAATGGGCTGCAGCTCTGCGGGCCCTAGCTTCAGCGGGACGTTGAACTCGCAGGTCCACTCGCCACGCGGTGGCAGCTCGAGATTCCAGACCAGGTCGTCGCCATCGACCACGTCGGCCGGGGCCGAAACGTTGACCGTGGTCTCGGCCTGGAACGTGTCGTGCCGGTAGCGGAACGTCAAGCGCGATCCGTCCGCCGCGTGATCTCTCGTGATTTCCTGGCCGCGGTCACGGACCCGGTCCTTGATCTCGAAGATGTCCGCGAAGTCGTTTCCGGTGGCGAGGCGGAGCTCGATGCGAATGGGCTTGGAGGCGAAGCTCCGGAGCTCGATGCGCTCGTGCAGACCCTGGCCGACGAAGCGCAGGCGGCGGACGCCGATGGTGTTCGGCATCATCCCCGGCAGCTGGCCATTGGTCAGGAAGAACGCGGCGGAGTAGTAGTCGACCAGACCCGATCGGAGCGTCAGGAACCTGGCGCCATTGACGGTCAGCAGCCAGCGGCTGAGGAACCGCGTGTCGGCGTGGACGAGCCCGCCGATCGTGCCACCGGGCACGTCGCCCACCGAATCCGAGTACATGAACGTGCGGCCCTCGAGGACCGCGATCGCGTCGGTCCCGAGCTCCGGCGGCAGGTTTCTTCCCTCGGTGCTCGGAACGCTCGCGTCCTTTGTGATGCCCGGCATTGGGTCGGCCGGCGTGGGGCGCCGTCCCTGTGCCACCTGCACTGCGCTCATGTCGGCCTCCCGGCTGTTCGGTCTCGAGGCGACCGGGGCCGGCCCCTCCTCTCGCGGGGAGCTGGACGGGGGGCGACCCCGGCACGCGGCCAGCGTCGTCTGCGGACTGGCGGCCATCCACCGGGCGGACACGCGAACCGGACCCCGGCGCGCACCCAACCCCGGGGTCATCGCTCGATCGAGGTCCGGTTCTTCCTCAGCGAGGCTGCGATCGTCGGCGCGAGACTCCGCTCGTGTTCGCCCTTACCTGCTCCACGATCCGCGAGGCGGACGGCCCGGCATGCGCTTGCTACTCGGCGGGGCGCCGCGCGACGAGCTCCGTAACCCATTCGCGAAGCCGTCCCAGGTGCTCCGCGTAGTGCTCCGAGCCGGACTTGCGGATCCACCAGGCGGCTTCGTCCGTGGGCTCGCGGAGCGCATACCAGTCCTGGATCATCAGGGTTCGGCCGGCGTTCGCCTGCACCCAGGCCACCTGCCAGGGCTGATCGGCCATCGCTGCCAGGAACGCCGCGTTGAGGCCGTCGATGTCCACGTCGTGGCCCTCGTAGGTCCCGGCTCGGATCCGCTCGAACTGGACCTCGGCTTCGGCGAGCCAGGTGCCGAGGTGCGCCACGACATCACGCACGGTCCAGTCCGGATCGCGGTAGTAGCCCGGCTCCAGGCACTCCTCGGGGGTCAGGGCACGCACCAGGCTCGCCACTTCGTACCAGCCGAGCCGCTCGGCCTCGATCTCCTCGGCGTACGGGTGATTCGGTCCGGCGCTTGTGAGCGCGGAGTGCTGGCTGCTCATGCGACGGCCACGAACTCGCCTTCGAGCGGAAGGCCGGCATCCTCCCAGTCGAGGAGCCCACCAGAGTAACGGCGCACGTTCCGGTAGCCACGTCGGACGAGGTCCCGATACAGCGCGACGCTCGAGAGGCAATCCACGTTGGAACAGTAGACGACGATCTCGTCTTCCGGTTGAACGGCCGCGTACAGCTCCTCGGGAGTGTCGAAATGGACCGAGCCTGGGATGTGCTTGGCGTCGAATGCCCACCGATTGAGCGCCATGATCAGCTTGAAGTCGTCGCCACGATCCAGCTTCGCGCGCAGCTCCTCGCGGCCGATCGTCCGGATCGGCTCGCTGCCGAGCGCCGCGCTGGACCGAGGCTGTTCCACATCGGAACGATACGCTTGACAGCAGGAGTTCCATTGAGCTGATCCCTGAAGCGCCCGCGCATGCGGCGTCGAAGTCCCCCCGACGCCCACAAGATCCCGTGGAGGTCCGCGTGATGAGCAGCTCGGCTCGGCGATTCCTGGTTTTCGTTGCCCTTCTCAGCCTTCTGTTCGCGGCGTCTGGCGCGGTGGCGCCGGCGGCCCTCGCCGGGCCGCCGCCAACCAACACCCGCGTTGCGGGTATCAACGTCGATGCGACCACCATCCCGCAGCTGCAATCGCTCATGAACCGGCACCGCCTCACGTCGGTCCAGCTCGTCCAGTTCTACACGCACCGAATCACCAAGCTGAACGGCAAGCTCCACGCAGTCATCACAGTCAGCCCGACAGCGTTGGCGGAGGCGCGCGCCGCCGACGCGGCCCGGCGACGCGGCATCCACAAGCCCTTGCTCGGAATTCCGATCATCGTCAAGGACAACATCGACACCACTGGAATGCCGACAACCGCAGGCTCGTGGGCCCTTGCCGGCTCCACTCCAACCGACGCCTTCATCGTCGAGCGCCTGCGTGCTGCAGGAGCGCTGGTCATCGGGAAGGCCAACCTCAGCGAATGGGCAAACTGGCGCTCGAACCCCTCGTCCTCCGGTTGGAGCGGGATAGGCGGCCAGACGAACATGCCGTATGTCCTCGATCGCAACCCGTGCGGGTCGAGCTCCGGCTCGGGTGTGGTCGCCGCCGCCGATCTGGCCGTCGCGGCCGTCGGCACGGAAACGGACGGGTCGGTCGTCTGCCCCTCCGGCGCCAACGGGGTCGTCGGCATCAAGCCGACGGTCGGGCTTCTGAGCAGGGCCGGGATCGTCCCGATCACCGCCGACCAGGACACCTCGGGCCCGATCGCGCGCAACGTCACCGACGCGGCCGTTCTGCTCGGCGCGATGACCGGCATCGACGCGCACGACCCGGCAACGGCGGCGCAGGCCGGCCACGCGTTCACCGACTACACGCAATTCCTGGACAAGAGCTCGCTCGAGGGTGCGCGGATCGGGGTGTGGCGCGACGGCACCTACGACCCGACGGCCGTCCCCGAGGTGACGCCGATCCTGAATGCGACGGTCGATGCGCTCGAGGGTGCCGGCGCGACCACGCTTTCGGCCGACATCCTGCCGAACAACGCGACGACGGGCGCGATCTATACCGCCGAGTTCAACGCCCTGTTCTGCGAGTTCAAGACCGACATCGCGACCTACCTGCACACGTATGCACCAGGCTATCCCGTCGGCTACTCGAAGGACCTCGCAGGCCTGATCGCCTTCAACGTGGACCATCCCCAGCTCGAAGGCCCGTGGAACAACGACCTGTGGGTCGGCTCGCAGGCGACCGGCGGGCGGGACGCCGCCTGTGCCGCCCAGCGCGCGGCCGCGACGCCGCCGACACAGGCGCTGATCGACAAGCTATTCGCCGACAATGACCTCGATGCGGTCATCGCGTTGACGAACGGCCCGGCATGGGTCACGAACTCGGATCCGAACGG
>DASXSA010000030.1:0-8799 GCA_036506235.1 Candidatus Limnocylindrales bacterium
GCGTTGCTCGGGATGGCGAAACCGATACCCGGCGCCGTCCCGCCGAGCTGAGGGTCGGTCGCCGCGAGCGTCGGGATCCCGACGACCTCGGCCGAGAGGTTGACCAGCGCGCCACCGCTGTTGCCGGGATTGATCGGTGCACTCGTCTGGATCACGCTCGGAAGGGCAGCGCCGCCCGGCTCGGTCACTGTCCGGCCGAGCGCGCTGACGATCCCCTCCGTCACGCTGCTCTGAAGGCCGAGCGGGTTTCCGATCGCCATGACGATGTCGCCGACGACGAGCTTCGAGGAGTCGCCGAAGGTCGCGGGCTTCAGGTTGCCGTCGCTGACGTTGACCACGGCGACGTCGTTGGCGGGGAACGTCCCAACAAGGGTCGCGTTGAAGCTCTTGCCATCCGCCGTCGTGACCTTGAAACGCGACTCAGTGCCGACAACGTGGGCATTGGTCACGATGTTGCCCTTGCCGTCGAAGACGATCCCGGAGCCGAGACCGCTGGTGGTCTCGATCACCACCACCGTCGGGCTCACCTGCTGGACGACGGCCACGTACTGCGACTGCAGCTGGTCGGCAGCACCACCCGAGGCTTCCGGCGAGGCGGGTTGTTCGCCGGCTGAACGAGGGGCCGACGGAGAGCCGGAGGCCGAGGTCGCCGGCTGGCTTGGCGTGGCGCTCGCGCCGGGGCTCGTACTCGTTCCACAGGCCGCGAATGCGATCGCAACGACGAGGAGCAAACCGAGCAGGCGCACGCACGGGCGCGCAATCGAGGATGGAATGGCCACGACGTTCCCCTTCGTGCTGACGGTGCCGCCCGATCGTAGGAAGTCAGGCGTGCCGTCCAGTCGTCCACGCCGTTCCGGCACGCTGCAAACGTGCATCGACGCCCGCATCGTTGACCAGGAGATCAGTAGAACCAGCGGACGATCCAGGCCTCGGGAGGCGGATCGGTGATGTGGGGTGGCACGTGTCCCTGGACTGCACCGACGTTCACCCAGGCGACGGTCTTGCGACCAAGGATGTGAACGACTGCGCTGCCGAGTGGCTGGAGGCGGTACAGCGTCTCCGGCGGGCAGTCAAAGGTGTCGCTGCACAGGATCGATGGCCAGACGTCGACTCGATCGGTGGTCGCTCCGGTGTCCTGGACTTCCCCTGTCGCGGCCCGGGCGACCGCCAGGCACGCTCCGCGCAAGAGGTCGTGGCAGTGCACGAGGGCCGGGTCGAAGGCCCGGGGATGGGCGGACGCGTCCGCCGACGGGGCGTTCGCGGTGGCGCTGGCCGTTGCCGCCGCAGCAATCGCGGATGGCGCCGACGATGGCGGAGCTGAGATCGGTCGCGCCGAGCTGGCTGTGCCTCGCTCACCCGTGACGATCCCCACGCCCAGGAAGGCGATGATCGCGGCGGCCGAGATGATCGGCAGCAGCTTCGAACCGTGGGCGACCCGAGTGGGTTCGACCTCGAACTCCACGCAGGAAGCCTACTGCCGTCGCGGGATTCGGACTTTCGGCGCTGGTCCGCCGGCTCTCGAGAAGCGCAACGCGGCTGCGATGCCGGCCACCCTGCGGGGGCGAGCCATCGAACTGCCGACCGATGGACGATCGCTCCTCCTGTCCGCAGCAAGAGGTCGGCATGTCGTTCAGACCTGACGCCCCACTCGATCCTTCTCAGGTTGAGGACGTTCGCGGCCGCGGTGTGGGCGGACGCGGCATGGTGGTCGGCGGCGGCAGCGCCGTCGGCGTGATCGCGCTCCTCCTGTACGTGCTCCTCACGGGCAACGTCCCCGACGTCAGCCAGATCACGGGACCGAGCGACGTCGACTACGGTCCCGGCGCGAGCGCGGCAGCCCAGGAGTGCAGCTCCGGGACGCAGGCGAACCAGCGCGAAGATTGCCGGATCGTCGGTTACGTGAACAGCATCCAGGCGTTCTGGGGCGATGCGTTCGCGCAGTCGAACCAGGGCTACCAGCCCGCGCGGACGGTCCTGTTCACCGGACAGATCGAGACGGGCTGCGGTCTTGCCACCAGCCAGGTCGGGCCGTTCTACTGCCCGGAGGACGGCAAGGTCTACCTGGATCTCGGTTTCTTCGACCAGCTCCGCACGCAGTTCGGGGCCCAGGGCGGGCCGTTCGCGGAGGCCTATGTCGTCGCACACGAGTACGGGCACCACGTGCAGGACCTTCTCGGCACGCTGGCGAGCACCGGCGGAGGCGCCGGAGCCCAGGGTCCCACGAGTCGCTCGGTGAGGACCGAGCTGCAGGCCGACTGCTTCTCCGGCGTCTGGGCCAATCACGCCTCATCGACCGGCTACCTGAACCCGCTCACCCAGGGCGATATCGGGTTGGCTCTCGATGCAGCAGCGGCCGTTGGGGACGATCGGATCCAGTCCGAGTTCCAGGGCCACGTGAACCCCGAGAGCTGGACACACGGCTCCTCGGCCCAGCGCCAGCACTGGTTCAGCGTCGGCTACCAGAGCGGCTCGCCCGCCGACTGCGACACGTTCAGCGGCCCCATCTGAGCCGCGGACGAGCTCTTCAACTACGGCAGTTCGCGTCCGGGCAGCGGCCTGGAGCCGGCGTTCTCCTACTGCTGGCGGGCGAACCAGATATTGCCCGGGCCCGCGTAGCTGTTGCCCTCTCCCCACAGGGCGACGGTCTTGCCCGAGGAATTGATGTCCATCTCGAAATAATCGCCATAAGGCTGCAGGTAACCGTCCTTCGGAGCGGCGAACTTGTACGTGTACCCGGCGACGAAGGCTGACAGCTTCACCTCGGCCGACCAGGTCGATCCTCCGTCGGTCGACGACCGGTAATAGGTGTTCCAGCGCGCGTTCGGGTCGTTACCGCCGGCGTCGAAACCATTGCGATCGTCCATCCACGCAATCCGGACGTCGCCGCCTGTCCCGGCGGTCAGCGCGGGGAACACGTTGTTCGAGCCCAGGGGCGCCCCGGACACATCCGCCGGCGAACTCCACGTCACGCCGTGGTCGTTCGATCGGGCAAAGTACAGGCGCTGCGGTCCGAATTTCGTCCGATTCGCGTTCCAGAGCACGTACACGCGATCGCTCCCGTCGACGGCGAGTGCCATCTGGCCGCCCCAGAAGGCCCACCCGCCGCACGAGCACTGCGGCGGCGCCTGCGAGGTGTCGATCCGAGTGGTGATCCAGGTAGCCCCGTTGTCCAGCGACTTCGTGATGAAGAGGTTCACGGTGCCTTTCGCCTGGCCGTTGTTGTTGTAGCCATTCCAGGCGAAGAAGACCCGGCCCTGGGAGTCCACGGCGCCGCCGCTCGGGAGGGACTGCCCGAACTGCGAGTTCGTCGTTCCGTTCAGGAGGTTGTCGGTCGTCCACGTGGCGCCCCCGTCATGGGACTGCGACACGAAGATCTTCATGAGCGTGTGGTAGACGAGGTACAGGTCTGGCCCGCGGACCGCGAGGATGTCCTTGTCCGTCCCGCGCGACAGCGGCTCGACGAGCATCGTCGTCCAGTGCGCTCCGAAGTCGGTCGATCTCGCGACGTACTGGCTGGAGTGGTTGTCCTGCATGTACGACGCGTAGACCGTGCGGCCATCGGCAGGGTCGACCACGATCTGCGGGTCATCCTCGCGGGTGAGGGTCGGGAAGGGCGCCCGCGGCGAGCTCCAATTCGCTCCTCCGTCGCTTGAGATCTGAAGATCCATGTGCGGGCTGCCGCAATCGGCGCAGGTGGGATCGCTGTCGCCCGCACCGTTGCCCTGAAAATTCACGTAGTGCGTCCAGAACGCATAGACATGCCCGGACTGGTCGGCCGCGATCGACGGCTCCCAGTCATCGCCCCCGGGGAAACCGAGGCGAACCGGCGCGGTAAACGAAGGGGTTGGCGGGACCGCCGCCACGGAGGTCGCCCCGGCCAGCAGTCCGATCGTGGCCAGCAGAACGCCCAAACGACGGGCGCGCGGGTGGGTGTGCATCAGGACCTCCACGGGGACATCGGGATCGGGTCGAGACGAGAACCGAGGCTAACTGCCCTCAAGCGCACAGACAAGGCCTCGAGCCCGCCGTTCTCCCGAGCGGAACACGAACCACGCACACTGCACCGGAATTCAGTTGACCGCACGCAACGGAACTCCACAATGAGCCGATGACCGCCCGGACAAGCGATCAGCCGGGCTCCTGGGCGCGCATGGTCTCGCCGCGCAGCCTGATCTGGGTATTCCACGTCGCGCTGCCGGTCATCGGGCTGTGGCTGCTGGTCGCACAGCCGCAGCTGGACCTGGTCTGGGAAGACCACGTCGCCCACTTCTGGCTGGTCCTCGTCACGGCGGCGATCAACGTCGGGCTGGCCTTCCTCGTCGGCCAGGCGGCCTACAACCGCGACGATGCGCGGCTCTACCTCGTCTCGCTGGCATTCCTGTCCGCAGCCGGCTTCTTTTCGCTCCATGCGCTGGCCACGCCGGCCGTCATCCTCACGGGCCCGAACGCCGGGTTCGTCGTCGCGACGCCGGTGGGTGTCGTCCTGGCCGGGCTCTTCGCGCTTGCCTCCTCGATCGAGTACACGCCCGCCCAGGCGGCCCGCATCCTGCGCCTGCGCCCGCTGCTGACCGGCGGGCTGGTCGTGCTGAACGCCGCCTGGCAGCTGGTGGCACTGGCCGGTGCGACACTCCTGAATAAGCCTCTCCCCGCCGATGAAGCTCAGGGTTCGCTTCGCGTCCTGGCGCTCGCCGGCGTCCTGACGTACGCGGCGGCAGCGATCGGCTACTTCCGCCTCTATCGCCGGCGGCCTTCAGTTGTGCTGCTCGGTGTCATCACGGCGTTCGTGCTGCTCGCCGAGTCGCTCATCGCCCTGGCGGCGGCCCGCAGCTGGCACGCGTCGTGGTGGGAGTGGCACGTCCTGATGACGCTCGCCTTCGGGTTCGTCGCCTATAGCGCGCACGTCCAGTACCAGCGCGAAGGCCGCGTTACCAGCCTCTTCCGCGCGCTCTCGCTCGAGGAGTCAGTTCGCCAACTCCGCGAGGAGTACGCGGCCGCGCTGCAGCGGCTGGTCGGGACGCTCGAGGAGGCGCGCGAGAGCGGGCGGGCGACGCCCACGCCCGTGCTTGCTTCCCGTGTGAGCGGATCGTTCGACCTGACGGAGGGCCAGGCCGAGGTCCTCGCCGAGGCCGCGGAGGCGGTCGCGGCGGAGCGCCGCGAGGTCCGCCGCCTGGGGCTGTTTCGCCGCTACCTCTCCCCGGAGGTCGCGGCGGCGCTGCTCGAAGACCCCTCACAGGCCGCGCTCGGCGGGTCGACGATCGAGATCAGCGTGCTGTTCGCCGACCTGCGCGGTTTCACGCCGTTCAGCGAACGCTCCCAGCCGGCGGAGGTCGTCGCGTTCCTCAACACCTATTTCGGGGCGGTCGTGCCGATCATCCTCAGGGAGGGCGGCACGATCGTCCAGTTCATCGGCGACGCGATCATGGCGATCTTCAACGCGCCGGTTCGGCAGCCCGACCACCCGGTTCGTGCCGCGCGTGCGGCGCTCGCCTTCCAGGCACGAACGCGTGAGCTGGCCGCCGATCATGCCGACTGGCCGCTGTTCCGAGTCGGCATTGCCACCGGCCCGGCGGTGGTTGGGAACGTCGGAAGCGACGAGGTGCGCAGCTATTCGGCGATTGGCGACACGGTCAACCTCGCGGCGCGGCTGCAGACCTCCGCGCAGGTGGGCCAGGTGGTGGTCAGCCCTGCGACCGCGGCGGCGCTGGGGTCCCGTGCGACGCTTCGGCCGATCGGCGCGCTCGCGCTGAAGGGGAAGGCGGCGCCGGTCGAGGCGTACGAGCTGGTGGCGATCCAGGCGGCTGACCCGATGGGCGAGGACACGCTGACTGACGGGGTTGCGTCGACGAACGGAGGGCCTCTACCGCAACCGACTGCCACGATCGCTCCCACCCAGACCGAATGACGGCCGCCCTTCCGCCGAAGGCGACGGACGCAGCTGGCCCGAGGCCGGCAGACCCGCCGAAGTCGACCCAACCGCCCGATGCGGGACTGGTCGCCCAGGTCTTCGGGCTCGGGAAACCGCTCGGCCCGGCCAGGCCGGGAGCGCGCGGTGAGCTCGGTCGAATCTGGCGGCTCCAAACGACAGGCGAGGTCGGTCGTCATCGCGGATCCGGCGCGGAAACCTGGGCTGTCAAGGAGCTCTTCGAACCGATGTCCGAGGCGGACGCTCAATTGGACGTGGCGTTCCAGCTCGCCGCGCTTCGCGCGGGCTTGCCGCTGCCGGAGCCCGTCCTGAAGCCCGACGGGTGCGTCCTCGCAGAAATAGTCCCCAGGGGTGGTCGCTCGATGACCGTCCGCGTCTATCGCTGGGTCGACTTCGCGGATCCGGTCGCCCCCGCCCCGCCGGAGGCCGCCGCCGGGCTGCTGGCTCGCCTGCACGGCCTCGATTGGCCGGCTCCCGGGCCGGTGCACGCATGGTTCACCGAGCCCGTCGGCCCCACCCGCTGGATCGAGCTGCGCGACGAGGTCGCGGTTGCCGGACCCGCCTGGGCGGAACGATTCCGGGACGCCGTTCCCGAGCTGATCGCCGCGGAGGACCTGCTCCCGCCACCCGCCGCGCCACTTGCCTGGTGCCACCTCGACTTCAACCCGTACAACGTCCTGTCCGACTCAACGGGCCGGGTGGTCATCGTGGACTGGGAAAACTCCGGGCCATGCGCCATCCAGCAGGAGCTGGCGATGGCGGTCATGGACTTTACGATGGACGAGGCCCAGGCGCGCGCCTTCCTGCGAGCCTACGAAGCGGCCGGTGGACCGGCCCGACTGACCGGCACCCGCTCGTTCGCGACCGCGTTCGCGGTTCAGGGACACCTGATCGACCGCTACGCGAGCGGTGCGATCAGCCGCGTCGCCGACGCCGAACGACGTGTCCGCTCGGAACGCTGGATCGTCGAGATGCTGGACATGCTCATCACGCTCCCGCGCGTCGAGCGACTGCTCTCGAAGCTGTCATCCTCCGCCTGATGTGGCAGCTCACCGTCCCACCCCTGGAGCTCGTGCTCCGGACCCTGATCGTCTACTTCCTGTTCCTCATCGCCCTGCGCGTCTCGGGCAAGCGCGAGATCGGCCAGTTCACGCTGTTCGACCTGACCCTCGTGCTGCTCGCGGCGAACGCCATGCAGCCCGCGATCACCGGTCCGGACCAGTCGATCCCGGGCGCGGCGGTAATCATCGTCACGATCTTCGGTGTCAACCGCGCGGTCGCCATCGCGCGCCGTCGCATCCCGATCGTCAAGCGGGCGCTGGAGCCGCCGGCGACGGTAATCGGCCGGAGCGGCAAGTGGGACCAGGAGGCGCTCGACCGTGAGGGCCTCGACAATGACGATCTCGAGGCGGCGCTGCGCGAGCACGGCCTGGCGTCCGTCGATGACATGAGGCTGGCGGTCCTCGAGCCCGACGGGTCGATCAGCATCGTGCCGTTCGAGGGCCCATCGGTCCGCATGCGGACCCGCCGCCGCCGCTACCGGCATCAACTGCAGCGTTGAGGAGGAAAGCATGCCTGCCGATCGAACCCCGGTGTCGGCCCAGGGCGCGCCGCGACCCGGCGGACCGTATTCGCACGCAATCAGGACGGCCGGCCCCCTCCTCTTCCTCGCCGGCCAGGTGCCTATCGATCCCGCCACGAACCAGCAGGTCGGCGGTCCGATCGAACAGCAGGCCGGCCAGGCCCTCGAAAACCTGCGAACGGTCGCGGCAGCCGCCGGCGGGCGGCTGGAGGACGCGGTCAGCGTTCGTGTCTTCCTCGCCGACATGGCCGACTTCCCGGGCTTGAACGAGGTCTATCGGCGGTACTTCGCCGAACCCTTCCCGGCACGAACGACGATCCAGTCCAACCTGCCGGGCTTCGCGGTCGAGATCGACGCGGTCATCGCCCTTCCTCCGGAAGCGACGTGACCACGGCTGCTCCGCGCCAGGTCCCCGGCGTTGGCGCCGATCCTGCCATCGGCACAGCCGCCGACGAGCTGGACACGCCTGCCGTCATCGTCGACCTGGATCGGCTCGAGGCAAACCTCTCGCGCATGGCCGATCGAGCGGCCCGTGCGGGCGTTCGGCTGCGGCCGCACGCCAAGACCCACAAGTCGGCCTGGATCGCATCCGAACAGCTCCGACACGGGGCGGGCGGTCTGACCGTCGCCAAGCTCGGCGAGGCGGAGGCGTTCGTCGATGCCGGCGCGACCGACATCCTGATCGCCTATCCGATCGTCGGAGTCCAGAAGCTCGCGCGCCTGCGCGAGCTCGCCCTCAGGGCACGCGTGATCGCGAACCTCGACGACATCACCGTGGCGGAGGGCCTCTCACGCGTCGCCCGCACTCTTCCGCGGCCGCTCGAGGTCATGCTCGAGGTCGACAGCGGATTGCACCGCGTAGGCCGCGCACCCGGCGAGCCGAGCGCCGCGACGGGCCGCCAGGTCTCACGGCTGCCCGGTCTCAACCTGCTCGGGTTGCTGACCCATGCCGGCCACTCGTACCGCGCGAAATCGCCCCAGGAACGAGAGGCCATCGCGTTGGAGGAGGCGCGTGCGCTGGTCGAGACAGCGGATGCCCTTGCGCAGGATGGGGTGTCGGTTCGCGAGATGAGCGTGGGATCAACGCCGACTGCAGCCTCGCTGGAGCGCGTCAAGTCCGCGTATCCCGCGATCACCGAGATCCGCCCGGGCACCTACGTGTTCAACGACGCCAACCAGGTCTCGCTCGGGGTCGCGAGCGAGGACGAATGCGCGTTGCGCGTCCTCGTCACGGTGATCTCGCGGCCTGCGCCCGACCGCATGGTGGTCGACGCCGGATCGAAGACGCTCGCCG
>DASXSA010000031.1:0-4355 GCA_036506235.1 Candidatus Limnocylindrales bacterium
ACGGCGGAGGGCCGGGTTCTCCGTGTCGGAGCTTGTGACGCGCTCCGAGTCGCGGCCCTAGGCTACCTCACCCGTCCACCCCAAATTGGACCATTCCGGCGTGGGCCTTCCGCCGTTGGGGGCGCACACGAGGCTTCCTTACGAGTAGGTTCGCACCGCCGCCCGCAGCCGCTCCGCGATTTCCGTCCGCAACTCAGGCGGTGAGAGCACCTCGACGTCGGGGCCCCAGGACAGGATCCAGAATCGGATCTCGACGGTGCCGGGGACGGTTGCCCTCCAGACCAGCGAGCCGTCGCCCTCCGGTTCGAGTCGCTGACTCGGGTGCCAGGTTGCCTCGGCCACGCGCGAGGCCACCGCCGGGGCGAAGCGGAGCACGACCTCGACCTCTGCCTGGTCGGCGATGATGTCCCACGCCCGGCCGGCCTGCTCGACCGCCCCGACCTCGGGCGCCTCGAAGGTCCGCGTCGTCGGCTCGACCGACAGGATGCGTTCGATCTTGAACGTCCGGACGGCCCCCCGAGCCTCATCAAAGCCGATCAGGTACAGCGCGTGCGTCGTGGACGACGGCTCGATGAGGTAGGGGTGAACCCGCGCCTCGCGGGGCGGACGTCCGGGATCGTACGCGGCCGGGTCGTAGGTGATCTTCACAACGCGTCGATCGGCCCACGCCTGCGTCAGCAGCCGGACGTGGCCGCGCATCCGCTCGTCCAGGGGTCGCCGGGCCATCACCTCGAGCGTTCGCGCCACGTGATCCGCCAGCACCGGCGGCAGCCCCACGGCGACCTTCTGGAACGCGCCCGCGAGGTCCGGGTCGTACTCGTCGGCGAAGCGGGCCATCAGCCTCGCAGACAGGAATACGGCCATCGCCTCGGCAAGGGTCAGCTTGAGTGGCGGAAGGAACCCCTTCTCGGAGACGCCCCAGCGACCTTCGTCGCTCCAGAGCGGGACCTCCATCTCCTCCTGGAGCGCCTGCAGGTCGCGATAGACCGTCCGCCGCGACATGCCGATCGCCGCCGCGATCTCCTCCGGCCGGGCCCCCTGATCGCCGCGCTCCTCGAGGAACCGCAGCTCGCGGTAGTAGCGGCCCGCTCGGTCACGCTTGGCGCTTGCCCGCTCCCGCACCTCCATCGCATCAGCCTCAGCGAACGGGCCGCGCGATCGTCACGACCTGATCGCGCTCGGTTGCGGTCAGCGTGAACGTCAGGGTCGCCTGCAGGCCGCTGACGTCGAGGCCGGACGCCTCGCCGCTGACCGCTCCGTCGACCTGGCCGACCTCGCCATCGGCAAACACCCAGTAGTCGAGCTGCCCGCGCCAGCGGTGGAGGTCGGGTTGCGGGGCGAACCATGTGACCTCCGGCAGCGCGGCCAGGAGCGTCGATCCGTCGACCGCGATCCGACAGTGGCGGGCGGGAGCCCCCTCCACGTACTCGAGGCCGTGCTCCTCGGCCGCCATCCGGTTGCCCGGCGCAAGCGCGACCGAGATCATCTGCCGATCGACCGTCCGGCCGTCGACCGGGCCCGAGGCAACCTCCTGCCACGGGCTGCGCGGCGTCTTCGACCAGGCCTCGGCGCCGATCCGGACAAAGCCGAATTGGCCGAGCGATCGCTCCGTTGCGACGTCGGCCGCCCAGCGGACGTCGCTGCCCGCTCGACTGCCGGCGAGCTCGACCGAGCCGAGGGATCGACCATCGACGTAGCCTTCCAGCGAGAGCCTGACGGCAGCCGTGCTGCCCGGGTGCAGGTCGCCATCGCAGGCAGGCGGCTGCGTGGCCGGGTGGGTCGGTCCGAAACGTGAGGCGATACTCGCTCGGTCGCGCAGCGCGACCTCGTTCGCGACGGCGGCTCCCGCGAACAGCGAACCGCTGATGGCAGTCAGGACCAGCCCGATCAGCGCGCCACGGCCCAGCCTGAGGGTCCGCGCTGCGTGCTCGCCGACGACCCGCCGGGCGATGCCCAGGCCGGCCAGCAGGCTCGTACCGGCGAGTGCCAGGGCCCAGGGGTACGCCGCTTCCGGGGAGGGAAGGAGCGTTTGCGGACCTCCGGCGACCAGCTGGCGCCCGACATCGAGAATGGAAGGCACGAGGAGGAGCACGCTGGCCAGACCCACCCACACCATGGCGACGAACCAGCGACCGCCGCGTGCGACCGGGGGCCAGCGAAGCGCGGTCAGGCTGATGGCGACCGGGAGCGTCGCAGTCGCGCCGACGAGCTCGTCGACGGGGCCGCCGGGCCGGTAGGCCAGCAACACGAGCACGGCCGTGAGCGTCCAAAGGCCCGTCAACGCGGCCGCAATGAGGCGAACCTCGAAGATCCTGACTCGCATCGCCGGGAGTCTACGGCGCCCTGGCAGGGCCGGGCCTGCGGCCGCCGCGGCCTATCCGTCAAATCACGTAGGGATGCACCGGAAGTACCTGCCGGGATAGGACCTGAGAGCCATCGATAGTCAACATCCGGCACCCGACAGTTGGCCCCACGAAATCGCAAATGAAAACGGTTGCATCGAGCAACAAATCGGCAGTTTCAGCCTTCACAGCAACCCCGCACTGGCGGCAGACGGAGACCCAACAGGAAACGTGAGCCATGGCAGGCCAGGCGCGCAGTCGAGGTACACGGGGAACAGGGCGATGCTCTCGGGCCGCTCGGTCGTGGCCGGTGCTCGCGGCGGCCTCCGCGGACGCGTCTGGATCCAGCACTGGCACCACGCCGGGGACCTTGACCGCATCGACAGCGTCGGAGACGAGCCGGGATCTGGCCACCCGACCGACCTACCGCAACCTGATGATGCGGGGCCTGGCGCCTGACGAGGCGGCGAACCTCACTGCGTTCCTGTCCGGCATCCACGTCGGCGCGCAGACCTGGAAGCTGCGCGAGATCAACGACCTGCTTTTCCTCCGCGAACTGAACCGAACGGGCCGCTTCGGAGCCACCGACGGCGAAGACCGAATCCACTGAGCTGACCCCCTCCCCCGTGGCCTCGGCGGCCTCCTCGTGAGGCCGCCGATCAAATCGAATAGACCGGCTGCAGAGGCGCTCCTCCCTCCTCCCGCCGAAGCAGTCAACCCCCGAAGCGGCGCCGTACCTCCTCCCGGCGCCGCTTCGGTGCTTCCCGGAGCGGATGGCCGCCCGCGGGTCACGGCATTGGCGCCGCGTGGCGGCGACGTACCATCGCGCGATGGCCCGGCCCGTGATCTCGCTGCTCACCGACTTCGGACTCCGCGATCCGTCGGCTGCGATCTGCCACGGCGTGATCCTCGGCATCGCACCGAATGCCCAGGTCATCGACATCAGCCACGAGGTCAGGAAGTTCGCGATTCGCGATGGCGCATTGCTCCTCTGGTCCGCGCTGCCGTACCTGCCCGTCGGGACTCATGTCGCGGTCGTCGACCCCGGAGTGGGGACCAGCCGGCGGCCCATCGCCGTTCGCGTCGCGCGCGGCGACACGCTGATCGGCCCGGACAACGGCCTGTTGCTGCCTGCGGCGGAGCGCCTCGGCGGAGCCCAGGAGGCGCGCCTGCTGGAGAACGAACGGTTCCGCCTGCCGACGGTCAGCTTGAGCTTCCACGGCCGGGACATCTTCGCGCCGGCCGCAGCGCACCTCGCAGCCGGGGTGCGCTTCGCCGAGCTCGGGGGAATCGTCCCAGTCGACCAGCTCGTCCAGCTCACGATCGGCCAGGCAAGGGTCACCGCGGGCGGGCTCGAGAGCGCCATCGTCTACATCGACACGTTCGGGAACGTCAAGCTCGCAGGAACGCTCCAGGACCTGGCGTCGGCCCTTGGTACGGTCCGGCCGGGCGAGCCGCTGCAAGTCGAGATCGGCGGCCCGCACGGGCGCTCCCGGGCGACCGAACATCCGGTATTCGCCTCCACGTTCGGTGACGTGCCGGTCGGGCAGCCACTGCTGTACGAGGACAGCTACGGCCGGCTCTGTCTCGCCGACAACCAGGGCGACCTGGCGGCGCGTCTCGAGCTGATGGAGGACCAGGCGATTACCATCCGCCGCCCGACCTGACCTCGCCGGGCGCGATGTGGGTCAGCCGGCGGATCGGCCGGCCGGGTGGCGTCGAACCTCCGAGCCGGCCGCGCCCCGGCAGGCGTCGACGAAGACGCTGAAGAGCCGCTCGAACGCGGCGGGCGTCGAGTCGCGCCGCTCGGGATGGCATTGCACACCGATGATCATCGGACCGTCGGTCGACTCGAGCCCTTCCACAAGCTGGCCGGCCGAGCTCGGCGCGTAACCGCTGGCGACGAGGCCCGGCGCCAGATCCGCAGGTCGAACGGCCTGATGGTGGTAGCTGTTCACGGTCAGCACGCCGCCCCGCACGTTCGTCGGCGACAGGATCCGCGCGAGCCGGGTG
>DASXSA010000032.1:0-6174 GCA_036506235.1 Candidatus Limnocylindrales bacterium
CGACAGCCTCAGCCCTTCGACGAGTGAGCCGTCGGGCCGGGCGATCCGCATTGATGCGTCGAGCGGCTCGCTGAAGCGGACGCCGAGGCTGAATTCGTCTGCCAGGCCGTCGCCGTTCGGGCTGAACAGTGAAACGCGATCCAGCGACCAGATCCGCGGCGCGGCGCTATCGGCAGGCGCGAGCGAGGACGCACGCAGGAAGCCTGACGCCGTCCTGTCGAGCGTCGCCGCCACGAAGATCCGGGAGCCGTCCGCCATCGGGTCGGCGGCTGCCGTGAGCCGGACGCCGGTCCCGACGGGCAGCGTGCTCCCGGGTGTTGCGCTCGGGTCGGCAGCTTCAGCAGCCGTGTCGAAGAGCCCTGCGCCTGCCGGATCGCTGACGGTTGCCGCTCCCGGGACCGTGAAATCGGCAGGTGGAATGTCCGTCCTCGCCCACGGCGATGAACGGATGCTTGTCGAGGTCAGCGACAGGTCGCCGACGATGGAGCGATAGAAACCCCGCGGCGTGGAGTAGGTGGGGTCCAGCGCGTAGCGGAGGCCGGGAGTCCTGACCGACGGGTACGGGCCGCGGATGTGGCCGTGGTAGGTCGGGTCGGCCTTGAACATCGACCAGACGCTGCGGTTCGTGGTGAAGATCTGGCGGATGTAGTCGACCACCGGCTGGGACGGGAAGCTGTCGGCCAGGACGGCCCGCGCGCCGGCGGCCAGGAAGCCGGCCCCGAAGTTGTCGACGCGTTGCTTCGCCTGCGTGAACGTTCCCTCGGCCATGCCCGGCGACGTGCTGCCGGCCGCGTAGCACAGGTGGTAGAGGAGCACGACCGAGTTCGGCGCGAGGCGGATGTCGCGGGCGACGTAGTACTCGCCGTAGTAGACGTGGGTGTTCCCGTCGGCCCCCGTGTCGGGATCGAGCCCGAAGCCGTCCTTCGTGTAGGGCTGCCATGGAGCGTAGATCGATGGCCAGCCATTGCCGTGCCCGAGGTACACGAGGATGTTGGCGCCCTGCGCTGCGGCTTTCACCCGCGCCCATGTGGCTCGCGGCGTGTAGACCTTGACGACGTTCGGCGTGTAGCGGAGGGCTTCCGCGGCGATCTCATTCGCGTCGTTCTTGTAGTAGCTGTTGTACTCGCCGACCGGTCCAACGATGATCACGACCTTGGGATGGAAGGTCGTGTCGACCGCGAGCGCGCCGGCCGGCACCGCGAAGGCGGCGACGAGGAAGGCGGCGACCACGAGGCAACGCGCGAGACGGACCACGAGGATCTCCGGGGGCCGTGACGGTCGGCAGGCTGGCTGGACTGCGGCCCCGAATGCTGCTTGGCGCCGCGCGTGAGCGACATGACCGGTCTGTCCCCGCGCGAGCCCCCACGATCGTCACGGGGCTGCGGCGGTACCACGGCAAGCTAGGAGGCACATGACCCGAATCCTGGACCTCGACCGCGACGCCCTTGCGGCGCTTCATGGCCGGGAGCTCACGGCGGCCGTCGCCGAAGCCGAGGGCCGCACGATCGTCGCCGAGGTCATCGCCGGCGCGCCCGGCCTCGCGGATGGCGTCCACAACATGGAGGTGCTCGCGGCGCTCGGCGCCGACCTGGTGATCCTCAACTTCGTGGAGGGCGTGCTCTTTGACGGACGCTGGTCGTTTCCCGAGCTCGGTCCCGTCGCGGACCTCAGGGAGCTTGCGCGAGCGATCGGCCGGCCCGTTGGCGTGAACCTCGAGCCGGGCGACGCACCGCCGCCGAGACGCGCGACCGTCGAGGCGGCGAAGCGGGTGCTCGACGACGGGGCGGCGATGCTGTGCCTTACGGCGAACCCCAGCATGGGCACCGGCTATGAGGATCTTCGGCGGGCGACGGCCATGCTTCGCGACAACCTCGGCACGGACGTCGCGCTCTGGGCGGGCAAGATGCACCAGGCCGGCCATTCCGAGCGGATCGGCCCCGAAGCGATCCTGCAGCTCATCGAGGCAGGCGCGGACGGCGTGCTTTTGCCGCTCCCCGGCACGGTGCCGGGCGTCACCCGCGAGATCGCCGCTGAGACCTGTGCCGCTGCCCATGACGCCGGCGCGATCGTCATGGGCACGATCGGGACGAGCCAGGAGGGGTCTCGACCGGGCATTGCGGCAACGCTCGC
The DNA here is from genome assembly GCA_036506235.1 of Candidatus Limnocylindrales bacterium. GTDB lineage: Bacteria > Chloroflexota > Limnocylindria > Limnocylindrales > CSP1-4 > CF-16. The sequence continues at coordinate 2,131 of DASXSA010000032.1, forward strand.
CCTGCTCGCGAAGGAGGTCGGCGTCGATGCGCACCACATCGGCGACGCGGGGTTGAGCCGATCGGGCGACCCGGACCTGCTGTACGAATACTCGATCGCGGTCCGCGGGCGGCGCCACACGTGGCGTCGGATGGCGCTCGGCAACCGCCGGAGGTGAGACACCCGCCCGCCACGGCCCTATCGCGGCCGTGGCGCATCCATGGCATCCTGCTGCGACTGGACCGGAGGGACGCTCGTGACCGACATCGAAGGACGCCTTCGCGGCGCCTCGGACTCGCTCCTGGAAGGGCTCGACCGCCTGGAGAAGCTCGAGGAGCAGAAACGCAGCCTGACACCTGGTACGCCGGCATTCGTCAAGGCGGCGGCTGAGATCACGCAGCTGGCCCAGGAACTGTTGCAGGCCAGCGCGATGCAGGAGCGCCTTGCCGCGCACACGGTCGAGCTTCGAGTGGCGGGCAGCGACGCCCTGCCCGATCAGCCGATCGAGGACATGGCGCCCCGGGACCTGGCAGCCATCCTCCAGGAATGGCGCGCCGCCGAGCGGCGGCTGGCCGAGGCCGAGCCCGGCTCGGCCGAAGCAGCCGGTCTCGCGGCAACGGTGTCTCGCCTCCGTGACGAGTACCAGCGCGCGCACGATGTGGAGGCCGGCAAAGGGAGCTGACCGGCAGCGATCGGCCGTCGGCCGCGGCGCCGCTACAGGTTCAGATGGTCGTCTCGGTCTCGTGCGAGAGGCCGTCGTCGATCGACAGGTAGGCCTTCAGGATGATGTCGAGGACGTGCCGCGCGTGCTCGGCCGTCAGCAGGGGTTCCTCCTCGCCCCGGAGCACCGCGATGAAGTGGGCCGCGCCGCTCTCGACGACACCCAGCTCGTCGCCGGGAGGCGGCGGAAGCAGGCCATGCACCCAACCCTCGAGGCCCAGCGGGCTGTCGTCGTCGAAATAGATGCTCGCGGGCGCGTCCTTGTCGCTCGAGTCGCCGGCGAAGCTGATGGTGCCGTTCGTGTAGTGGAGCTCCAGCCACGGCGCCTGCGTGCTTGGCGCGGCAAAGCTGGCAAGTAGCTGGCCGAGACCTCCGTTCACGAACTCCAGGTTCATGAGGACGTGATCCGCGGTCGTAACGGCGATCGTCCGGCCCGCGAGCGGGCCGGCGCGGACGACCCGCGTTCCGTTCGAGATCGAGCCCATCGCCTGCACCCGGCGGACGGGCCCCATCAAGCTCGTCATCGTGTGCAGCCGGTAGACGCCGTGGTCGAAGACCGGCCCGACGCCGGGGCCGTAGAAGACTGTCGGATCGCCGGTGTACTCGCGCCAGGTGGCCGGGCCCGTATCGGCGTGATGCGCAACCGCCAGCGTGAGCTCTCCGAGCCGGCCTGATGAGGTGATGTCGGCGAGCCAGCGGACACGCTTGGTCACGGCGACAGCGGGAGCGCACAGGAGCAGCAGGCCCTGCTCGCGAGCGGTCGCGATCAGCCGGTCGGCTTCGGGAAGGGAGGCGGCGATCGGCTTCTCGGAGTAGACGTGCAGGCCGGCCTCGAGGCACGCTTGACTGGTCGCCGCGTGCGCCGGGGCCGGCGTGATATTGACCACGGCGTCCAGCTCCGCGTCGTGGAGCATCGCGTCCAGGTCGCGATACGCGTGGGCGGCCGGCGACCACGCGCGGACGCGCTCGACAGCACGCTCGGCGGCTCCCGGACGGGGATCGCAGCAGCCGCGGATCTCGACCCGGTTTGAGATGAGCTCGAAGGTCGGCAGATACCGTCGATGAGCCACGTCGCCGCAGCCGACGATCCCCAACCGGATCTTCCGGCTCGCCATGCCGCCGATGGAATCAGGCGCTACGGCCTGAACCGCCGCTCGCTCGACTGCGCCAGCTCCCATGTCCGCCAGACTATCGCGTCCGGCGTCGCGGGAGCGAGTCGTCCGCTCGGTTCGTCGGGACGCTCGATACTGCAGGCGTGAGCGACCCCCGCGCTCGTGCTCCCACGCTGACCCGCGGCAGGCACCCCGCCGATCTGGCCTTCCTGACGCTGTCCGTCGTGGCGTTCGCGACGCTGCTCCTCCTGGGTGGCGACATGACGTTTCACTCCGACGAGTGGAACGTCATCGCCGTGCCGCCGGGAGGAACGCTCGAAGGCTGGTTCGCCCCGTACAACGAGCACTGGTCGACGGTCCTGTTCCTCGTCTATCGCGCCATCAACGAGCTCGTCGGCCTGCGCTCGTACATCCCCTACCTCGCGGCGGTGCTGCTCGTCCACGTGATCACAGCCGCGGGACTCTACCGCTTGCTGACGCTCGTCTCGGGGCGAACCGTCGCCCTCGCCGGCGCCGCGATCCTTCTGTTCCTGGGGAATGCGTACAACGACCTGTTCTGGGGCTGGCAGGTAGGGTTCATCGGCTCGACGGCGGCCGGCATCTGGGCCCTCGTGGCGCTTACGGAGCCACCGCGGCGCGGCAACGCCCTGGCTGCGGTCCTGCTGCTTCTCGTGGCCCTCGCAACGTCCGGCATCGGTTTGCCGTTCCTGGCCGCGGCCATCGTCTACGAGCTCCTGCGCCCGGAGCGAAGGCGGGAGACCGCATGGCTTCTGATCCCGATCGGCGCATATCTGGCCTGGTACGCCCTGTTCGGCCGGACCGCGATTTCGGTGAACAACAACCCGTTCACCGCGGAGGCGCTGACGTCCGCACCCGGGTTCATGGCTGTCTCCATCGCGCACGCCGTCGGCGCGACGTTCGGTCTCGACGTGTGGCCCGGCGCCGTCATCACCGGCGTCGGACTCACGCTGATTGCGCTCGCGATCGTCCCAGCCGGGCGTCGGCCGTCGGTTGCGCGGCGTCTGGACGCGCCTCTGGAGCGGTTGCGTGCCGGGTTCCCTTTCGTGCTCGCGAACCTCGCTGGCGTGCTCGTCCTCTACGTGTTGATCGCGCTCACGCGCTCGAACCGGGGTCCAGAAGCGCCCATCGAGCCGCGCTACGTGTATCCAGCCGGGACCTTTCTCCTGGCCGCTGTCGGCGGCGCGATCGGGCCCCTGGACGTCGGCCTGAGGCGTGACTGGCCACGACCGGCGGTTTTCGCGGGAGCGCTGGTCGTGCTCATCGCCCTGGCCGGCAACCTGCAGGCGCTTGCCGTGGGCCGGCAGATCTTCCTGGGCTACGCGGACCAGGTCCGGGCGTTGACCTCACTCGTGGATCGCTATCAGCACGCCCCGGCCGTGGACCCCGACCGCGCGCTATGGCCGATGCCCAAACCCGCCCAGCTGCTCGACCTGCTCCGCCGCGAAGGTTGGCCTGAGCGATCGCCACCGGGCGACGTCACCGGGATTCCATCCGACGCGGTGGACCGAGCCCTGGTGGAGCTGGTCGGCTCGTCGTTCGCGATCGTGCCGGGGCCTTCGGCCGCGCCGCCGTCGTCGCTCGATCCGCTTGACTGGCAGGACTACTCCGGCATGACGGTCACGAAGGACGGCGGGTGCCTGGCCATCCAGACGAAGCCGCGGCTCGGGCTCCTCATCCTGCCGGTCCCGGATGGCTCGGCGGTGTCCCTTGAAGGCTCGCCCGGAACCTCCTTCGCCGTCGCGCTCGGCCGGCACGCGGACCCGCAACCGCCGGACTCGAAGGATTGGGCGATTCCCCCCTCCGGAAGCGCCGTTGTGCTGGTTCCGCGCCTGGCGGATGGGATGCCCTGGAAGCTGGAGTTCGCGCTGCCCGCCAACCGGTCCTGGCGGCTCTGCCCCGTGCCGCATCCATGAGTCGCCAAGGCGGGCTCAGCTCGTCCGCGGCGGCGCCCAACGGCCGCTCGCGCGAAGCACGCGCAGGGCGCCCAGGGTCAGTGGCTCGCTCGGACCGCGTCGGCCCCAGTCGACGACTTCCACGTTGGATCCCGACGCCCCGGGCCGTCCCCAGTGGGAGCCATCCGGGTGCCAGGTCCCGTCTTGTTGCCGCTTCGACTCGAGGAGGTCGAGGGCATCGGCCGTGCGCGGGTCCGCGAGGTGCCCCGATCGCGCGAGGACCTTGAGGGCGGCAAGCGCGTCGTAGTGCCAGTAGGGCG
>DASXSA010000033.1:0-1640 GCA_036506235.1 Candidatus Limnocylindrales bacterium
GTCTGGGTCGATCCGAGCTCGGCCGTGACGACGCTGGCGCCGTCGATCCAGTCCGGCGGCGTGACGCGGTGACCGCCGGCCACGGCTCCCTGCTCGCGCGCGGTCAGCATGAAGGTGTCCATCCGCCGGTAGCCGTAGTCGGTCCCCAGCTCGTCGGCCAGCTGCGCGTGGAGGGCGAAGCTGGCGCGGGCCAGCGGACCCAGGGGCGAGTCGTCGCACCAGTCGAGCGCGAGGAAGCCGCCGGACTTGCCGGAGGCCCCGCAGGCGACCGCGGTCCGCTCGACCACGGTGACGGCGACGCCGCGGCGGGCCAGGAAGTAGGCGACGCTGGCGCCGACGACGCCGGCGCCGCACACGACGACGTGCCGGGGTGGGGTCACGCCCCGCATCGTACACAATCGGTCACGTTGCTGGCGTCGCGTGGGCCCGGTATGCTCACGACGCGATGAAAGCGACCGAGGCGCCCGACACGGAGGAACATCCATGGACCAGCCCCTGACCAAGACCGCCTCGGGCCTCGGCTACCTCGACCTCGTCGAGGGCACCGGTCCCCAGCCGAAACCCGGCGAGTCGGTGCGCGTGCACTACACCGGCTGGCTGGAGAACGGCAAGAAGTTCGACTCCTCCCACGACCGGCGCGAGCCGCTGGTCTTCCCCGTCGGCCGGGGCCACGTCATCAAGGGCTGGGACGAGGGCGTGGGCTCGATGAAGGTCGGCGGCAAGCGCAAGCTCGTCATCCCCGCCAATCTCGGCTACGGCGACCGCGGCGCCGCCGGCGTGATCCCGCCGGGGGCGACGCTGATCTTCGAGGTCGAGCTGCTGGGGATCGGCGCATGAGCGAGCGCCCACGCTTCGGGCTGGGCACGATCGTCCGCCATCGCGACTTCGGCCGCGGCCGCGTCGTCGCCTACGACGAGGACCGCTACGTCATCGTCTTTCCCGGCGGCGACGCCAAGACGGTCGCCTTCGCCTTCGACGGCCTGGATGCCACCGACGGCGCCGGCGATCCCGAGCTGGACCGTATCACGCAGGCCGTCCGCGCCGTGCTGGGCGACCACGGCTGGCTCGACGTCGACCTCGAGCTCGGCAAGCGCTGGGTCGGCGGCACCCTCAAGCTCGTGCCCGGCCGCGATGGCCAGGCCAAGGACATTCCCATCGAAGCGTTCTTGAAGAAGCTGGTCGGCATCCGCGACCGGCTGCGCGTGCTGGAGCAGAAGCTCAACAGCCATCCCTCGCTGGCCGGCGAGGAAAAGCTGGAGCTGCAGGGCTACATCACGCGCTGCTACGGCAGCCTCACGACCTTCAACGTGCTGTTCGCGAATCGCGTGAGCTGGTTCGTCGGCCAGGCCGACAAGGAATGAGACTGCTGGAGGGCATCCGCGTCATCGACGCCGCCAGCTTCATCGCCGGTCCCGTCGCCACCACGGTCATGGCCGACTTCGGCGCCGACGTCATCAAGGTGGAGTCGCCGACCGGCGACACCTACCGCATCCGAAACACCGGCTATCCGCCGAGCCCGTACAACTTCCCGTGGATCGTCGACAACCGCAGCAAGCGCGCCATCGCCATCGACCTGCGCACCGCCGACGGCCAGTCCGTGCTCCACCGACTCGTGAGCGGCGTGGATGTCTTCGTCACCA
>DASXSA010000034.1:0-12559 GCA_036506235.1 Candidatus Limnocylindrales bacterium
GCGTTGCTCGCCAGGCGCCTCGGCAAGACGCGGGTCATCGCCGAGACGGGAGCCGGCCAGCACGGTGTGGCAACGGCGACGGCCTGTGCGCTCTTCGGGCTCCCGTGCGTGGTCTACATGGGCGCCGAGGACATGGACCGCCAGCGGCCGAACGTCCTGCGGATGCACGCGCTGGGCGCCGAGGTCCGCCAGGTGACCTCGGGCTCGGCAACGCTCAAGGACGCGATCAACGAGGCGATGCGCGACTGGGTGACGAACGTCGGATCGACCCACTACGTCCTCGGCTCGGCCATGGGGCCGCACCCCTATCCGACGATCGTTCGCGACCTGCAGCGGGTCATCGGCGACGAGGCGGCCATCCAGCTCGAGCGCCTCGAGGGCCGATTGCCCGACCTGGCGCTCGCCTGCGTCGGCGGCGGCTCGAACGCCATCGGGCTGCTGTCGAGGTTCATCGGCGAGCCTTCCGTTCGGCTCGCGGTGGCGGAGGCAGCGGGTGACGGGATCGAGACCGGTCGGCACGCAGCCGCCGTGGCTGGCGGGTCGCCCGGGATCCTGCATGGCGCTCGCTCGCTCATGCTCCAGGACCGCGACGGCCAGGTTGTCGAGGCCCACTCGCTGTCCGCCGGCCTCGATTACCCGGGGGTCGGCCCACAAATCGCCGCTCTCGCCGTGGCCGGCCGGCTGGAGCTCGCGGCGGCAACGGACGCTGAGGCGATCGCCGCACTGCACGAGGTGACCGCGGCGGAGGGGATCCTGCCCGCCCTGGAGACGGCGCATGCGTTCGCGGTGCTTCCCGGGCTGCTCGCCGGCACCGGGGGCGACGGGGGTGGTCGCTCACGGCCTCGCGAGACCGTCGTGCTGCTCGGGCTGTCGGGCCGCGGCGACAAGGACCTTGCCGCCATCGAGCGGGCGGCGGGAGCGCGCGTATGACAGCAGGCGTCGCCGCGCAGACGGCGCCGGCAACGGAGACCGACGAAGCGCCCCACGGGACCGACGCGACAAGCGGTGCCAGGCGAATCCACGCCGCCTTCGAGCGACGCTCGCGCGAAGGCCGGGCTGCGCTGATCCCGTACATCGTGGCCGGCTATCCGGACCAGGAGAGCTCCTTCGAGATCGCGATTGCCGTGATCGACGCGGGCGCCGACATCCTCGAGGTCGGGTTGCCCTATAGCGACCCCTTGGCCGACGGAGCGACCCTCCAGCGGGCGTCGGGCGCGGCACTTCGGGCCGGAGCGACCCGTGAGTCGTCGATCCGCCTCGTCGAGCGACTGGCCGCTGCACGCCCCGCGGTGCCCCTCGTGCCGATGGCCTACGCGAACCAGGTCATCGGCGGAGGCGACGGCCGGGACGTCGCGCGAGAGCTGTCGGCAGCCGGAGCGTCGGGCATCATCGTCGCGGACCTGACGCCCGACGAAGGCGCCCCGTTCGAGGAGGTTGCGCGGGAGGCGGACCTCGCCGTCGTCTACCTCGTCGCCCCGACGACGCCCCCCGATCGCCGCAGACTCATCGCCCAGCGCACCGGCGGATTCCTCTATTGCGTGTCGCTGGTCGGCGTGACCGGCGCGCGCGACTCGCTACCGCGGGAGGTCGGGCGCCTCGTGCGCGAGGTTCATGCGGTCTCGCCGGTTCCCGTGGCCGTCGGGTTCGGAATCAGCCGGCCAGCCCATGTTCGAGCCCTGTCCCGTGCCGGCGCGGACGGCGTCATCGTCGCCTCGGCCCTCGTGGACGCGCTCGGCCCCGACGGACGGGACCGCACGCGGCTGGCGGCGTTGGTGACGTCCCTGCGCGAAGCCGCCCGGCGCTGACGCGCCGAAAGGACGGACGAGGGCCCTACCGCAGGCCGCGGGAACCCTGACCGAGCTGGCGGGTTGTGCGACCGATGCCGCCGCCCCGGTACACGAAGCCCGCGATGAGCCCGAAGATGAAGCCCCCGACGTGCGCCAGGTAGGCGACGCCGCCGGTCTGTTCGGTGACCGCGATCTGACCGAGGCCGCTGATCAGGTTCAGCAGGAACCACAGGCCGATCGCGACGATCGCCGGGACGGCGATGGGGATGAACCGGAAGATGAGCACCCACACGCGGTTGCCCGGAAAGAGCGCGAGGTAGGCGCCCAGGACGCCGGCGATCGCGCCTGATGCGCCGAGGCTCGGAATCAGCGAATTGGGCTGCGGCAGGATCTGCGCGAAAGCCGCGACCACACCCGCCGCCAGGTACAGGAAGATGTAGCCGACGGTCCCGAACCTGCGCTCGACGTTGTCGCCGAAGATCCACAGGAACCACATGTTGCCGAGGATGTGGAGCCAGCCCCCGTGCATGAACATGCTGGTGAAGATCGTCAGCCAGATGGGTGATGGACCCGGGGCCTCGTCGATCTCCACTTTCTCGTCGCCGATCGTGATCACCTCGGGCTTCACGATGTCGACGTTGTGGGTGATCTCGTAGGGGATCGTGCTGTAGCCGTAGGTGAACGGCTGGTGTTCCTGGCCGGACTCAGGCAGTTGCAGGAACAGGAAGACCGCGAAGTTCGCGAGGATGATGAGGATCGTGACGGGTGGCCAACGGCTGCCCGGCTCGTTCTCGTCGCCGATCGGGAAGATCACGCTCCCGGACCTCCTCCATTCCCCGGATCGCTCGTGGGCGACATGCTGCGCCCGTGCATGGCGCGGCGCAATCCTCAGGGCGTTAGCCGGCGTGGTCCTCGTCGCCGTTGATGGCCCGCCGCTCCCTGCTTTCCAGCCGCCGGGCAACCGCCATGAGGCGCCGGTAGACGGCAAGCAGGTCCGCCTGGGGCGTCGGGCCGGTGTTGGCCATCGACACCCGGAGGAGCACCTCCCGCTCCCGGTCGAGGTCGCGCACGCCCCGCCGCCGTGCCACCCGCTTGGCGCGGCCGACCTCGAGCGCGAGCTCCGCGCGCTCATTCAGGAGCTCGACGATCCGCCGGTCGAGCGAGTCGATTCGCCGCCGAAGCCGCCGCAGCTCGGCCGACTCGCTCGCCTCCGCGGTGCGGTCAGCCATCCTTCGCCGCTCCGGGCGCATGTGACCTCGCCAGCGATTCGAGCGCCAGCGTGTACCCGCGCGCGCCCTGCCCGACGATGGACTCGACGGCGATGTCGCGCAGGAAGTTGACCTGTCGGAACGCCTCCCGCTTCGACGGGTCCGACAGGTGGACCTCGATGAACGGTCGCGCGACGCCAAGCAGCGCATCCCGGAGGGCGACCGACGTGTGGGTCAGGCCGCCCGCGTTGACGATCGCAGCATCGAAGTCGCGCTCGTGCAGCCGGTCGATGAGCGCGCCTTCATGGTTCGACTGGAAGAACGCGAGCTCCAGGCCGAGTTGCCGCCCGACGTCGGCCAGGTCGTCGTGGATCTCGTCGAGCGTCTGCCGGCCATAGATCTCCGGCTCGCGGCTTCCGAGCAGGTTCAGGTTCGGTCCTTCCAGGACGAGCACGCGGGTCATCCGACCGTCGCCTCCGCGGCGGTCCCGGCAAGCACGCCCTCGACGACCTCGCGCACCAGCGCCTCCGGAACGTCCGCACGGACCTCGACGCCGGCCGCTTTCGGGAGCACCCAGCGCAGCCCCGCGGCGCCATGTTTCTTGTCCGCCTCGATCGCCTCGAGCACCGCCTCGAGGGAAGCCGGCGGAGGGGCGGAGCCCAGGTCCAGCTTGCTGAGGAGACCCTCAATGCGTGCGGCTTGCTCCGGCGGAGTTACGCCGACCGCCGCGCCGATGCGAGACGCCGCTCGAAGCCCGTAAGCGACAGCCTCGCCGTGGAGGATCCCCGCATAACCTAGGGCGGCCTCGAGGCCGTGGCCGACCGTGTGCCCGAGGTTCAGGCGGATCCGGCCGTCTCCCGCCGACGCCTTCTCTCGCTCGTCCGCCAGCACGACCTGGACCTTCGTCCAGGCACAGCGCTCCACCAGCTCCGCGATGGCGCCCGATTCGAACGCCGTGGAGTCACCGGATGCGATCGTATCTCCGTCAGTCTCGAGCAGCTCCATCAGCCGCTCGTCGCCGAGCGCGGCCATCTTCACCGCCTCCCCGAGCGCAGCCCGCATGTGGCGCGGGGGGAGCGAACGCAGCAGCGCAACGTCGGTGATTACGGCAGCCGGTTGGTGGAACGCGCCGATGAGGTTCTTGCCCTCGGGCAGGTCGATCGCGGTCTTGCCGCCGATCGAGCTGTCGATCTGGGCGACGAGCGACGTGGGGAGGTGCACCACAGGGACGCCACGCAGCCAGACCGCGGCCAGGAACCCCGCGGCATCTCCCAACGCTCCGCCGCCGACGGCGACCAGCGGCTCGTCGCGCGTGACACGAAGTGTCGCAAGCGTGCTTGCCGCCTTCTCGATGACGGCCATCCGTTTGGCCGGCTCGCCCTGCGGCAGGTCGACGATCTCCAGGCCAAATCCACGCGCAGCCAGCCCCTTGGCGAGATCGGCGCCGACTGCCGACCACGCGCCCGGCTCGGTGACCACGATCGCGCGCCGCGTCTCCAGGCGCTCCAGCTCGTCGGCGAGCGCGGGGACGGCGATGGACTCGCCGAGTGACAGGCGCCCGAGGCGGCTCTCCGAGCGGAGGAGTGGCGTCCCTTCGCGGCGGGGGGCCCCCTCGATCAGGCGGTCGACCTCGTCCAGCACCGACGGCAACTGGGCGACCGAGTTGACTTGCTCCGCAGCGGCATAGAAGGGCTCGCGTTGCCCGGCCAGCTTCCGCATGGCGCCGATCGGGTCGCGACCCGCGACGAGGGGACGCACCGTGGGACTCCGCCTCAGCCGCTGGGCCAGCACTTCCGGCCGGGCATCGAGCCAGATCGGGAGCCTCCGGCGATAGAGCAGCCACCGGTTGCGCGGATCGAGAACGGCACCGCCACCCGTCGCGACGACGCGTACCACGGCGGCGGACCTGTCCGCGGGGCCGAGCCCGGCGACAGCCTCTCGCTCCCGGGTTCGGAAGCCGGCCTCGCCCTCGGCATCGAAGATGTCCGGGATCGCGGTCCCCGCCCGTTGCTCGATCACCTCGTCGAGGTCGACGAACTCCGCCTTGTGCGTGAACGCGAGGCGACGACCCACGGCGCTCTTGCCACTGCCCGGCAAGCCGACGAGCACGACGTCCACGTCAACTCGCCCCGGATCCCACGAGGCCCTTCGGCGCGTCAGTCATCGCCGCCGGAGCCGACCGTGTCGCTCCCGGTCAGGGCGACTTCACGTTCCTCCTTCACACCCGGTGGGGAAGGAGGCGGTGTTGCGCTTTGCGCGACATAGTGAGTCAGGTTGTCGCGCGTCTCGTCGAGCGAATCGCCGCCGAACTTCTCGAGGACGGAGCCCATCAGCGTCAACAGCACCATGGCCTCGCCGACGATGCCGGCGGCCGGCACGACGCTGATATCGCTCCGTTCGTAGTGCGCCTTCTCGACCGGCTTGCCGCTGATGAGATCTGCCGAGGGGAGCGGCCGGGCGAGCGTCGAGATCGGCTTCACCGCCCCGCGGACGACCAGCGGCTGGCCGTTCGTCACGCCACCGGTGAGTCCGCCGGCGTTGTTCGTTCGATGGATCCAGCGCCCGTCGGCGTCGCGGCCTTCGATGACGTCGTGGACCTGCGAGCCGAACCGTCGGGTCTGTTCGAAGCCGAGCCCGAGCTCCACGCCCTTGACGATGTTGATGCTCATCACGGCCGCGGCGAGCGCGCCATCGAGCCGACGATCCCAGTGCACGTAGGAGCCGAGCCCGACCGGCAAGCCGTGGGCGACGACCTCAAAGACGCCCCCGACGGTGTCGCCGTTCGACCGCGCTTCGTCGATCCGGGCGACCATCCTCTCCTCGGCCTCGGGATCCGGGCAGCGCAACGGGGAGGCCTCCGCCTCCTCGCGCGTCCGGGTGCAGCGATCGGGATCGACGGCCACGCCACCGACCTCGGCCGTGAAGGACCACACCTCGATGTCGAGTTCGCGCAGGAACGCGCGGGCCACCGCGCCGGCGGCCACCCTGGCGGCCGTCTCGCGGGCCGACGCGCGCTCGAGCACGTTGCGGACGTCGCCGAACCCGTACTTGATGGCGCCGGCCAGGTCGGCGTGCCCCGGACGCACCCGCGTCACGGGCGTCGAACGCTTGTCACCGCCCTCGGCGGCAGCCGCCAGCTCCGCGGCTTCGGCCTCGCTGAGAGGCTCCACCTGCATGACGCGCGTCCAGTTCTCCCAGTCGCGGTTGCGGACGAGCAGCAGGATCGGTGAGCCCAGCGTTCGGCCGTGCCGCACCCCGGCGACGATCTCGGCGCGGTCCTGCTCGATCTGCTGGCGGGCTCCACGACCATAACCGCGTTGGCGACGGGCCAGGTCCACGGCGATCTGTTCGGCGGTCAGGCTGAGTCCGGCCGGGACTCCTTCGAGGATGGTGCCCAGGGTCTGGCCATGCGACTCCCCGGCCGTGAGGAAGCGGAAAGGCGGCACGTCACTCCGCCGTTGTGGCGCTTGCGGGAGTGCCTTCTTCCTGGCTCGCCGCGTCGTCTCCCGATGTCGTGCCGTTCTTCGACTCGATGCCGCCGGCGCGGCCTTCCTCGAGCTTGGCCTGCATCAGCTCGAGGGGCGCAGGCTTGCCCGTCCACAGCGTGAACGCCGCCGCCCCCTGATGGAGCAGCATCACCTCACCGTTCATCGCCGTGTCGCCCGCCGCCTCGGCGTCCCGCAGGAGAAGGGTCTTCGGCGGGTTGTAGATCAGGTCGAGCACCAGCAGCTCGGGCGGCAGGATCTCGGCGGGGAACGGCCGCTCCTCGCCGTGCAGCCCGATCGAGGTCGCGTTGACGAGGACCTTGGCCTTCACCAGCTCGGCTTCGATGATCGACTCGTGCCAGGGCATCGCGCGGAGCTCCATGTGAGCCGCGCTCCGCACGAAGTGCCGGACGAGCGCTTCGGCGCGATGCAGGTGCCGGTTGAACACGATGACCCGCTGGAAGCCTTCGGAGATCAGCCCGTAGACCACCGCTCGGCCGCCCCCGCCGGCACCCAGCACGACGGCGGTCCTCGGCATCTTCTGGCGACCGACAAGGCGGTCGAGCGCGACACGGAAGCCTGCCACGTCCGTGTTGTGGCCGATCAGTCGTTTCCCCTCGCGCGTGATCGTGTTGACCGCGCCGGTCGCGTGCGCCTCCTCGGTGAGGCGATCGACGAGCGGGACCGTCTTCTCCTTGTGGGGGATCGTGACGTTTGCCCCGAGGAACTCGTCGCTGCGAAGCTCCGCGATGGCATCGGCGAGCTGCTGCGGCGTCCGGTCCTGCAGCTCGTAGCGAGCGTCGATCCCGAGCTCGTCGAACGCAGCCTGCTGCATCGCTCCCGACAGCGAGTGGGCGACCGGGTGCCCGATGAGCACGACCCGCCTGGTCATGCGCGCACCGCCTCGAGATCTTCGAAGAAGCCCGGATAGGAGACCGCCGCACTCGAAGCGCCCGATACGAGCGTCTCTCCGCTCGCGACCAGGCCCGCGATGGCGAACGTCATCGCCAGGCGATGGTCTCCGGCGCTGTCGGTCGGGGCGCCCTGCAACGGCCTACCGCCCGTGATGTGCAGGTCGTCGCCCTGGACGTCTATCGCCGCTCCAAGCGCGGCCAGGCCGGCAGCGATGCCGGCGATCCGGTCCGATTCCTTCTTGCGTAGCTCGCTTCCACCCCGAACGACCGTCGTCCCGCGGGCCTGGGTCGCGGCCAGGCAGAGCGCCGGGATTTCGTCGATCGCCATGGCGACATCGGCCGCGCCGATTTGGATCGATTCGAGGGTGGCAGAGCGGACCACCAGATCGCCGATGGGCTCACCGGCGGACGCGTCACCGTCCTCCTCGGGCGGCATCGGCACCTCCTCGATGTCCGCGCCCATCCGGCGAAGCAGGTCGATGACCGCTCGGCGCGTCGGGTTCAGGCCTACGCCCCGGAGTGTCAATTCGGCGTCGGGGTGCACGGAGCCGGCGACGAGCCAGAAGGCCGCCGCCGAGATGTCGCCGGGCACTCGCTCATCGACTGCCTGCACCCGCGATCCTCCAACAAGGCTCCAGGCAACGCCCGGCGCCAACCCGTCCAGGTCCGTCCGCTCCACGGCCACCCCATGCGCCCGGAGCATCCGCTCAGTGTGATCGCGAGTCGCGATCGCCTCACGGACCGTCGTGCGGCCATCGGCCCGGAGCCCCGCGAGCAGGATGGCCGATTTCACCTGGGCGCTCGGGACGGTCGGCGTCACGTCGATCGCCCGAAGCGGGGTGCGCCCGACCACGGTCAGTGGGGGGTGGGAGTCGTTGCCCTCGGCGTGGAGCTCTGCGCCCATGGCGCGCAGCGGGTCGATGATACGGGCGACCGGACGGCGTCGCAACGAGGCGTCTCCGTCCAGGACCGCGCGAAACGGCTGGCCTGCGAGCACGCCGGAAAAGAGCCGGAGGCTCGTTCCGGAGTTGCCGCAATCGAGCGTCCCACGCGGTTTGGCGAGTCCCTCGGCGCCCGGGGAGGTCACCCGAAAGTCGACGGTTCGGCCTGCTTCGCCCGATCGCTCGACGCGCGCGCCGAGCGCGGCCGCGATCCCCGCTGTCGATCGGACGTCGGCGCCGTATCCCGCGCCCTGGATCACGGAGCTGCCCTGGGCCAGGGTCGCGAGGATCAGCGCCCGATGGCTGATCGACTTGTCGCCGGGCATTCGCAGGGTGCCCCGAAGCCTCGCCGCCGGCCGAACCCGCGCGACGTCCGTCGCGCCCGGGCCGGCCGGATCTGTCGTTTCGGTGGCAGCGCCCCAGGCGGCTCCGTTCAATGCTTCTCCCCAACACCGACTTCGAGCGCCTGGGCGGCCAGGACCGGATCGCCATGGAGCTCGCGGACGTGTCCGTGGATCGGGCCGACCGCGGACATCAACGACTCGAACTCGGCGAGCGTCAGCGACTGCTCTCCGTCCGAGAGCGCCTCGTCGGGACGCGGATGGACCTCGACCATCACGCCGTCGGCCCCCGCCGCGACGCCGGCCAGGGCCATCGGCTTGACGAGCCAGCGCTTGCCGGTCGCGTGCGACGGGTCGACGACGACTGGCAGATGCGTCAGGTGGTGGAGCAGCGGAACCGCGGCGAGGTCCATCGTGTTGCGTGTGTACGTCTCGAACGTTCGAATGCCGCGCTCGCAGAGGATCACGTTGGGGTTGCCGGACGAGACGATGTACTCGGCGGCCATCAGCCACTCCTCGACCGTCGCGCCATAGCCGCGCTTGAGCATCACCGGCCGCGCGACCCGCCCCACCGCCGTGAGCAGCGAGTAGTTCTGCATGTTCCGCGTGCCGACCTGGAGGATGTCGGCGTACTCCTGGACGATGTCGACCTGGTTCGGCTCCATGACCTCGGTGATCACCGGCAGGCCCGTCCGCTCGCGCGCCTCGGCGAGGTAGCGCAGGGCCTCGACGCCCAGGCCCTGGAAGGTGTATGGGCTCGTGCGCGGCTTGAAGGCCCCTCCCCTTAGGACCGTGGCGCCGTGCGCCGCGACGAAGTCGGCCGTCTCGAAGAGCTGCTCGCGGCTCTCAACCGAGCAGGGCCCGGCCATCACGGTCAGCGAACCGTCGCCGATCGTCGCGCCGAGGACGCGGACGACGGTGTCCTCCGGGTGGAACTCGCGCGACGTGAGCTTGAACGGCCGGCTGATCGGCGTGACCGCTTCGACGCCGGCCAGCGCCGAGAGCTTCGACATCAGGTGCTGCTTGCGGGGCCCGACCTCCCCGACCACGGCGATCACGACCCGCTCGGCGCCCTGGTGGTCGAAGGGGGTCATGCCCTCGGACAGGATGTGGCTCTTCACCGCGTTGATCTCGGCTTCGGTTGCGGTGACCGCCATCACCACGAACATCGCTTGGTCCTTCCGTGCCTGGTCAGTGTCTCTCAGCGCTATCCGCTGCCTTCCGCCCCTTCGGAAGTCAAAGAAAAAAGCAGAGGTCGTGACCTCTGCTCGATCCCGGCACGACCCGCGCCTCCCGGGTCTCAGTCTCCGGGAAGGGTCATGCCGGGCCTTGAAAATAGAAGTAAGGGTTCATGAGCGTGGCGGGACAGTAGCCGAGCGACCCCCGGAAGTCAACGAGGCCCAACCACCGAGCCGGTCCTGGCTCTGAGCCGGCCGCCCGCGGGCTCCCCAAGCTCATCCGCGCGCTTCAAGCCCATCCCCGCGCCCCTGCGCGAGGCCATCCCCGCGCAAGGCCATCTCCGCGCCCCTGCGCGAGGCCATCTCCGCGCAAGGCCATCCCCGTGCCCCCAACCCCTTCACTTCCTGCCAAATAGTTACGTGCCGGCCTTTTGGCCAGCTCCACTGGCCCGCCAACGACATCCGGCGGCGAGAAAACATCCCCGGCCACGTTCGCCCCGGCATGAAACGCTCCATCAGCGCCCTCAACGTCGCCGCGCGACCGCGGATAAGAGCTCTCAGGGGCGCTTTCGGCAGGAAAGCATCGCCCGGGTAACCGGGCGGGAGCCGAAGGACCCCGTGCTACGATCTCGACGCTGCCGACGGAGAGGTCGCATAGAGGTCTAGTGCGGCGGTTTGCTAAACCGTTGAGTGGGGTAACCTGCTCCGAGGGTTCGAATCCCTCCCTCTCCGCCAGCCCCCAACGCGCGCGCCCGTAGCTCAGCGGATAGAGCGTCAGGTTGCGGACCTGAAGGCCGTGAGTTCGAGTCTCGCCGGGCGCGCCACCTTTGCCGGCGATCCCGTCGCGCGGATCAGGCGGACGCAACCTCTAATCCAGATGCAATCCCCGCTGCAGACGCGCGCCACCTTCCCGTAGCGCGGCATCGGGGAACCTTGCGTCGTGATTGCAGGCGTCGGAACGCGCATGTGGCGGCAGTTCCAGGCCCATGACGTCCCGGGCCTGGGCGCGGAGTTGGCGTACCGCTTCCTGTTCGCGATCTTCCCGTTCGGGCTGTTCGTTGCCGCGCTGGGCGCCTTCGTCGCGGCCTGGCTGAGGATCGACAACCCCACCGGGCAGATCCTCTCCGCGCTCGGTGACAACCTGCCGCCCGACATTGCCAACTCCCTCCGACCGGAGCTCGAACGCGTCATCGACACCACACGGCCCGGCCTGCTGTCAATCGGCGCGATCGCCGCGCTATGGGCCGCGACCGGTGGCACGAACGCCTTGATGAAGGGCATGAACCGAGCGTACGACGTCGAGGAGACGCGACCCATTCCGGTCCGCTACGCGGTCGCGGTCGGTCTTACGCTGCTCGCCTGCGTCGGCGTCCTGGCCTCCTTCGTGACGATCGTCGGCGGTTCACTCATCACGCAACAGGTCGCCAATCAGCTCGGCGTCGGCGCACAGACCTGGACAGCACTGCAGCTGCTGCGCTGGCCGCTCGTCTTCGTCTTCCTGGTGGTCGCGGTCTCAATCCTCTACCGCTTCGCACCGAACATCGCGGCGCCCTGGCGACCCATCCTGACCGGCGCGACCGCCTTCGCGCTTGGCTGGCTCCTCGCCACCTTCGTGTTCGCCCTCTACGTCGCCAACTTCGGGAACTACGGCGCGACCTACGGCTCGCTCGGGAGCGTGATCGTCCTCATGCTCTGGTTCTACCTGACCGCCGTCCTGCTGGTGACCGGTGCCGAGCTCGTGGCCGCGCTCACTCGGGCCGTCGACCCAGCACGGATCCAAACGCGAAAGAGCCAGATTCGGGTCATCCAGAACGCCCGTGAGGCGGCTCGAAAACCGAAGGCCGCCGGCGACACGGTGGAGGCTGGTCGAAGGTTGACACCCGCGCCGCATCCGGCCGACGTCCTCACTGCGCCGAGGCCGACCACGTCCATTGCGATTGCACGTCATCAGGCCAGCAGCGACGAGCCGCCTCCTTCGCCCCTCGTGGTGGCTGGTCTCGCATCGGTCGCCGTGACGGGTCTGGCGCTGCTCCTCGCCCGAATCCGCTCCCGCTAGCATTGGCCTCCCGTCGGGCTGGCCGACCTGCGAGCGAACGCGGCAGACCTGACGAAGCTGCCGGAGGGTGGGAGGATCTCATCGTGGAACGGATTGGCTTCGCTGGCCTCGGCACGATGGGCGCCGCGATGGCCGCCAACCTGGCCCGCTCCGGCTTCCCGCTGACCGTCTGGAATCGCACGACCGGTCGGGCCGGGCCGCTCCTGGAGATCGGCGCGAAGGAGGCGTTTACGCCCGGGGCCCTGGCAGCCGAAAGCGACGTCGTCGTGATCTGCGTCTCCGACTCGCCCGACGTCGAGCAGGTCCTCTTCGGCAGCAACGGGATCGCCACGACCATCCGGCCGGGCTCGCTCGTCATCGACTGCTCGACCATTTCGCCCACCGTCACCTGGAACGCCGCCCAGCGGCTCGCCCAACAGCAGGTCCAGCTGGTCGACGCGCCGGTCAGCGGCGGATCCGAGGGCGCCCAGAAGGCGACCCTGACGATCTTCGTCGGGGGCGAGCCAGCAGCGGTCGATCGCGCCCGACCGATCCTCGAGGCACTCGGAAAAACCATCACGCACCTCGGCCCGAGCGGCTCGGGCCAGGCCGCGAAGGCCGTCAACCAGGTGATCCTCGCGGGCACTTACCTGGGCGTCGCGGAAGGCAT
>DASXSA010000035.1:0-3822 GCA_036506235.1 Candidatus Limnocylindrales bacterium
GCCGCTTCCGCGGCGCGGGCGACCGTTGCGGACGCATCTTCCTCGAGGACGCGCAGCCGGATCGTCTGGATCTCATCGCGCAACGCCGCGGCTCTCTCGAACTCGAGCTCCTTCGCCGCCGCACGCATCTCTGCTTCCATCTGAGTGATAAGCCGCTCCACCTCGGCGCGAGAACCCGCCGGCAGCTCCCCTGGCCGCCTGGCGCTGCCCGCTCCGACGTAGACCTCGGACGTCTCGGCGACCGCCCGCAGGCGCTCGTTGATGTCGTGGATCTCCTTGATGATCGTCGTCGGCTCGATCCCACGCTCGGCGTTGTAGCCCTGCTGGGCGCGCCGGCGTCGGTCGGTCTCGCCGATCGCCGCCCGCATCGACTCGGTGACGGTGTCCGCGTACATCACGACCTCGCCGCCGACGTTCCGGGCCGCCCGGCCGATCATCTGGATCAGCGACCAGGCCGAGCGCAGGAAGCCCTCCTTGTCCGCGTCGAGGATCGCGACGAGCGTCACCTCCGGAAGGTCGATCCCCTCGCGAAGCAGGTTGATCCCGACCAGCACGTCGAACACCCCGAGGCGCAGGTCGCGCAGGATCTGCACCCGCTCGAGCGTGTCGACCTCGCTGTGCAGGTACTGCACCTTGACCCCGAGCTCGCGCAGGTAGTCGGCCAGGTCCTCGGCCATCTTCTTGGTCAACGTCGTGACGATCGCCCGCTCTCCGCGATCCACGCGTCCGCGGATCTCCTCGAGCAGGTCGTCGATCTGGCCCTCGGTGGGTCGGACGCGGATCTCCGGGTCGACGATGCCGGTCGGTCGGATCAGCTGCTCGACGACGCGCTCGCTCCGCTCCAGCTCGTAAGGCCCTGGAGTCGCACTCATGAAGATCGCCTGGTTGACCGACCGCTCGAACTCCTCGAACGTCAGCGGCCGGTTGTCGAGCGCGGACGGCAGCCGGAACCCGAAGTCGACCAGGATCTCCTTGCGCGTCCGGTCGTTCTTGTACATGCCGACGACCTGCGGGATCGACATGTGCGATTCGTCGACGACCAGCAGCCAGTCAGGCGGGAAGTAGTCGAGCAGCGTCCACGGCCTCGATCCGGCGTCCCGCCCGGCAAGGTGTCGCGAGTAGTTCTCGACGCCCGAGCAGTAGCCGAGCTCGCGCATCATCTCGAGGTCGAAGGTCGTCCGCTGCCGAAGCCTGGCGGCCTCGAGCACGCGCCCGGCGGCCTCCAACTCGCCGACCCGCTCCTCCATCTCGGCCTCGATGTTGACCAGCGCGACCTTCATCTTGTCGGCCGGCGTCACGAAGTGCGTCGCGGGGTAGACGTTCACGTCCTTGCGCTCGGCGAGCAGCTCGCCGGTCAGTGGGTCGAGCTCGGTGATCCGTTCGACCTCGTCGCCGAAGAACTCCACCCGAACGAGCCGGTCCTCCGAGGCGGGCTGCAGCTCCAGCGTGTCGCCCCGGACGCGGAAGCGGGCGCGCGAGATCTGGGCGTCATTGCGCTGGTACTGCAGGTCGACCAGATGGCGGAGCACCGCGTCCCGCCGGTACTGGCCGCCCTGCCGCAGGCGGAGCACCGTGGCGCCATAGTCGACCGGCGCACCGAGGCCGTAGATGCATGAGACGCTCGCCACGATGATCACGTCGCGGCGTTCGAACAGGGCGTGGGTCGCGGCGTGGCGAAGCTTGTCGATCTCGTCGTTGCGGCTGGAATCCTTCTCGATGTAGGTGTCGGAGCGCGGCAGGTACGCCTCGGGCTGGTAGTAGTCGAAGTAGCTGACGAAGTACTCGACCGCGTTGTCCGGGAAGAAGGACCGGAACTCCGCGTACAGCTGCGCGGCCAGCGTCTTGTTGTGCGACAGCACGAGGGTCGGCTTGCCGTGCCGGGCGATGACGTTGGCCATCGTCCAGGTCTTGCCGCTGCCAGTCACGCCCATCAGCGTCTGGTGGCGCATTCCACGGCCGAGCCCGTCCGCCAGGCGGTCGATCGCCTGCGGCTGGTCCCCTGTCGGCTGGAAGTCGGCTACGAGCCGGAAGTCGGTCATCGGTCGCTGGCAAGTCTACCGGCGCCCGTGCCAAACCCCGTCAGATATCGGGTCTCGGAGGATCCCGGGGAGGACTCCCAACCCGTCAGGGTCGTAGATGGCAGAACCATCGGGCCGAACCTCGTTGTGTCTACGCCCCGGAAGCGCTCCGCCACCGTTTGGTATGGCTCGCTCAGGACGAATGAGTCATTTCGACCGGTGCAGCCCGACGGAACACTCCATCCATGCTCACGAGGCCGCGGTTCTGCCATGCCCGCGATCACGCGCGACCGCGCCAACGAACGGGCCTGCTCCTGCGAACCACCCAGCGCCCCCGACCGCGACCCTGGCCCGCGCCAACCTCGCGCGGCCAGAGCATGGTCGAGTTCGCGCTGGTGCTCGGTCCCCTGCTCCTCGTGCTTCTCGGGATCATCCAGTTCGGGTTCATCTTCAACTCGTACGTGACGATGACGAACGCCGCCCGCGAGGGCGCGCGCGAGGGGACGATCTACGTCTACGACCGAACGCTGACCAAGGACCAGAACGACCTCGCGCGCAATAACCAGATCAAGACGTCGGTCCTGACGTCGATGAACCTCCTGGGCAAGACGTCGCCGCAGTTCAGCACCAGCGGCACGTGGACCACCTCAGGGACGACCTTCACGAATGGCGACCTGGTCGTCGCCTACGACCTGCCCGCGGGCGTTACCGACAGCGATCCACGCACCGGCTGGCAGATCACGGTCTCGGCCAAGTACCACCAGGACCTGATCATCCCGATGATCGCGGCCCTGCTGCCGAAGGACGCAGGCGGTCGTCTCCAGCTGACCGGCCAGGTCACGATGGTGATCAACTGATGGGCCGGTGCCGACGGACCAGGCCTGCAGCGGGCCCCCGCGGCGGCGGGCGGCCCCGAGAGGACGGCCAGGTCCTCGTGCTGTTCGCTCTTTCGCTGGTCGTGTTGCTGGCGTTCGCCGGCCTCGCGTTCGACATCGGGCGCTTCTACACCGAGCGCCGCTTCCTCCAGAACGCCGCGGACGCCGCCGCCCTGGCCGCCGCCAATGCCCTGATCCGCGGCGAGAGCACCACGACGGCAGACTCCGAAGCCCGCGATGTCCTTACCCGAAACCTGGCCGGCGATCCCACCGGGCGGCCCGCCTCCCTGCCGCCGACGACGCCCGAGTACGAACCTGGGCACGCTGGCGATCCGACCTACCTCCTGAACGGGATTCTCATCACCGGGAGCGACGTCCGCGTGGCGCTCAAGAACCCGGTCGACTACACGTTCGGGCGCGTAGTCGGCCTGAATACGACCGACGTCGGCGCGCGGGCCAAGGTCGGCTGGATGGGCAACATGCTGCCGGTCGCCGTCCGCCGGTTCGTCAAAGCTCCTGGCCCGTCGACCAACACCGGGCCGTGTCCCAACGACCAGACCCAGTTCATGGACTTCTTCGCCACCGCCGATACCGCGTGTCTGGGCACGGACTCCGACAGCGCCCTGCGGACCGATCCCAGCGCCGGTATGAACTTCGACTCCGCCAATCCGGGCGCCGACAGCTCCGAGCACGGCCCCATCGTCACGATCCTCGGGCAGGGGGCACAGCCCGACAACGGCGCCGACTTCCGGGGCTTCATCGCGCTCGACATCCGCAACTTTGCGACCGATCTCTCGCAGCTCTACTACAACGAGGTCACGGCGGGCACGAACTCGAACACGTTGAAGGCGATGGAGGCGAACTGGATCACGCTCGGCGGTTACCCGGGTCCGATGTTCCCGCCGGCCACCACGCCACCCGACGCCAAC
>DASXSA010000036.1:0-5369 GCA_036506235.1 Candidatus Limnocylindrales bacterium
GGCGGCCCGCATCAGTTCCCGACTGACAAGACGAAGTGGAAGATCGGCGTTGCGACCGACGTCGGAACCGCCAACGACAAGAACTTCAACGAGTACACGTACAACGGCGCGAAGCAGGCCGCGGCCACGCTCGGGGCGGCCGACCCGCCGGTCGTGGTTCCGAAGGACTCCTCGGAGCTGGTCAAGAACATCCAGGGCTTCGTCAACCAGGGCTTCGACATCATCGTGACCGCCGGCTTCAACAACGGCCAGGCGACCACGTGCGTCGCGCACGCCAATCCCGACATCTGGTTCATCGGCGTCGACCAGGGCCCGCCCTGCGTGACGGCCGACGGCCTACCCGACGGCTCATTCAAGTGCGCGGGCGACGCCAAGACCCTGCTGCCGAAGTACGTCGCGATCAGCTACCAGGAGGACCAGGCCGGTTACCTGGCCGGCATGGCGGCGGCCAGCGTCAGCAAGAGCGGCGTGATCGGTGCCATCGGCGGCATCACCCTCTGCGGCCCCTGCATCCGCTATATCCAGGGCTTCCAGCTCGGCGCGCAGTCGATCAAAAAGGACATCCAGCTGAAGGTCGCGTGGGTCACGACCAGCGACTTCACGAAGGCGTTCAACGACCCCGTGACGGGCAAGAACTTCGGTGCCCAGTTCATTACCACGAACAAGGTGGACGTCCTGTTCCAGGTGGCGGGCAAGACCGGTAACGGAGTGCTCGACTCGGCGTGCGATGCCGGCATCTACGGCATCGGGGTCGACGTGGACCAGGCGCTCTCTTATCCGAACGCCGCGAAATGCACGGTCACGAGCGCCGAGAAGAAGCTCGCGCTCTCCGTCTCGACGGACATCGCGAACATCGTGGCCGGCACCCAGAAGGGCGGCGACGATCACTGGGACGCCAAGCGTGACGGGATCGGCTACTCGCCGTTCCACGACCTCGAGAGCAAGGTTCCTGCGGATCTGAAGGGCAAGCTGGACGCGGCACTGGCCCAGATCAAGGCCGGCTCGATCAAGACCTGCCCCGACAAGTGCGGCGACATCTCGACGTTGCCGAAGTAGCTCCCATCAGTCGATGAATTGTCGAGCGGGCCGCGCTGGAGAGGCCGGCCCGCTCGCGTTTTCGGTTTGACACTCGACGAGGGCGCAATGACCGAGCCGGGATTGCCTGCGGCCGGGAACACATCAATGGACGAGCCCACGATCGAGGAGGCTCCGGTCCGGGCGCCCGCGCTCGAGATGCGTGGGATCACCAAGCACTATCCCGGCGTCGTGGCCAACAACCACATCGACCTCGAGGTCAGGCCCGGCGAGATCCACGCGCTACTCGGCGAGAACGGCGCGGGCAAGACCACGCTGATGAACATCCTCTACGGGCTGGCGAGGCCGGAGGAGGGGACGATCCTGCTCGACGGCCAGGAAGTCACGATTGCCGGCCCGTCGGACGCCATTGCCCGCGGCATCAACATGGTGCACCAGCACTTCATGTTGGTTCCCGTCTTCACCGTCGCCGAGAACATCCTGCTCGGCGAGGAGACGATGGCCGGGCCGATCTTCCTCGACCGCAAGGAGGCCCACCGCCGGATCGTCGAGCTCGGGCGGCGGTTCGGCTTCGAGATCGACCCGGAAGCGAAGGTCGGCTCGCTCTCGGTTGGCTGGCAGCAGCGCGTCGAAATCCTCAAGGCTCTCTACCGCGACGCCCGGATCCTCGTTCTGGACGAGCCGACGGCCGTTCTCACGCCCCAGGAAACGGAGGAGATCTTCGGCGTCCTGCGCAGGCTTGCCCAGGACGGCCACAGCATCGTGTTCATCAGCCACAAGCTGTACGAGGTCCTCGAGATCGCCGACCGAATCACAGTCATCCGGCGCGGCAAGGTCGTCGGCGAACGGCTGCCGTCCCAGACCGACGAGGATGACCTGGCCGAGCTGATGGTCGGGCGCGAGGTCCAGCTGACAGTCGATCGCGGCGAGTCCAAGCTCGGTGAGGTCGCGCTCGAGATCCGCGGCCTGGAAGTCAAGGACGATCGCGGATCGATCGTCGTCAAGGGCGTCGACCTGGATGTCCGCTCCGGCGAAATCCTCGGGATCGCCGGTGTCGCTGGCAACGGCCAAGACGAGCTGGTCGAAGCGATCGTTGGGCTGCGACACGCCCCTGTCGGACGGATCAGTCTGCGCGGGCGGGACATGACGAAGGCTACGCCGCGGGCGATCAACGAGGCAGGCGTGGCCTACGTCCCGGCCGACCGGCACCGGTTCGGCCTCGTCCTCTCGTTTCCGCTCGCCGACAACCTCGTCCTGACCGACTACTACCGGCGACCCTACGCGCGCGGCATCCTGCGCAACGACGAGGCGATCGAGGCGACCGCTGAAGAGCGCATCCGCCAGTACGACATCCGCACGCCCTCGGCGACCGTCCGTGCGGGGACGCTGTCCGGCGGCAACCAGCAGAATCTCGTCGTGGCGCGCGAGTTTGCCCGAGATCTGTCGCTCCTCGTCCTGGATCAGCCGACCCGCGGCCTCGACGTGGGTAGCATCGAGTTCATCCATCGCCAGGCGATCGCCAAGCGGGACGCGGGGACGGCAATCCTGCTCGTGTCGGCGGAGCTTGACGAGGTCCTCGAGCTGTCCGACCGCATCGCGGTGATGTACCGCGGGCGGATCGTCGCCATCCGCGACGGCCGGACCGCCGACAAGAACGAGATCGGGCTGCTGATGGCGACCGGCGGCCAGGCGCGCGCCGCGGGCGGCGCCGCGGAGAGCGGGCCGGCGGCGTGAGCGAGGGACGCAGCCGGTCGGAGCGCTGGGCACCACAGCAGGTGTGGCGTCGCATCTGGTCCGTGATCGCGCTGCCGCTGATCTCGATTCTGCTCGCGCTGCTCGTCGGTGCGATCGTGATCATCGCCTCACAGCTCGTCCTGCCCGGCGCGCAGTTCAACCTGCTGCTGCCGCTGACCGCTTACTCGGCCCTGCTGCAAGGCGCGTTCGGCAGCTTCGACGCGATCGTCGACACGCTCGTCGCCACGGCGCCGCTGGTGCTCGGCGGCCTGTCCGTGGGATTCGCGTTCAAGGCCGGCCTGTTTAACATCGGCGCGCAGGGCCAGTTCCTGCTGGGCGCCCTGGGCTCGGTCGCGGTAGGCATCGCGCTGGCGGGCTCCTCGCCCCTCGTCGCGATCTCGCTTGCACTGCTGGCGGGACTCCTCGCGGGCGCCGCGTGGGGCTTCATCCCGGGCTTCCTCAAGGCCGTCTCAGGCGCCCACGAGGTCGTCGTCACGATCATGCTCAACTACGTCGCCCGCTACGTCATCGGGGCGGTGGTTGGTGGTCCCCTGCGCCAGCAGGGCCGCTCCGAGGCCATTACTCCTGACGTCGGCAACGCCGGCCTCCCGATCCTCATCGGCAACAGCGGGCACGCGGGCATCGTCCTTGCGCTCGTCGCCGTCGTGTTCATCGCCTGGCTCCTCTTCCGTACGACGCTGGGCTTCGAGATCCGCACCGTAGGCGCCAACCCGGACGCGGCGCGCTATGCAGGCATGCGGCCGCGCGTGCTGACGATCCTGACCATGTCGCTCGCCGGCGGCCTGGCCGGACTCGCTGGGGCAGTCGTCGTGCTCGGGGTCCAGCACAATATGACTCCGTCGTTCGTATCGACGGTGGGGTTCGACTCCATCGCGGTCGCGCTGCTCGGACGGACGAACCCGGTCGGGATCGTTTTCGCGGCGTTGCTGTTCGGCGCGCTGCGGGCCGGAGCCACGCTCATGCAGATCGAGGCCGGGATCCCCGTGGAGCTCATCGACGTGCTCCAGGCGACGATCCTGCTGTTCCTCGTGGCGAACCCGGTGCTTCGCCGCGTCTTCCGGTTGCGGGGCGTCAAGACCGGCATCGAAACGACCGAGACGATCACCAAGACGTACGGCGGCGAGACGCCGGTCGCGTGATGGACCAACTGATCGGCGGGCTGTATGGGATCCCGATCGTGGGGTTGGTCTTCCAGTTCGGCGGCTATCTCATCGCCGTGCTGCCGAGCATCGCCCCGGGGATCCTCCAGGCAGCGACCCCGATCGCCTTCGCGGCGCTATGCGGGGTCATGTGCGAGCGCGCCGGCGTGGTGAACATCGGCATCGAGGGCATCATGATCACCGCTGCCTTCGTGGGCTGGTACACCGGCGTGCTCCTGGCACCGTCGATGGGGTCGGTCGATCTCGGCCTGTTCGGGGCCAACCTGGCGCTCGTGATCGCGCTGATCGTCGCACTGCTATCGGGCGTGGTGATCTCGGCGTTACACGCGTGGCTGTCCATCAGCATCCGGGCGGACCAGATCATCAGCGGCACCATCATCAACATTGCCGCTCTCGGCCTGACGGGCTATCTGAACAACCTCATCTCGAAGACCTCGCCGAACGGGGCGGGAGCGTTCACGCAATTCCGGCCGCCGCGCGAGTTGCTGGACCTGCCGATCGTCGGCTGGATCCTCGGCATGTTCCTGAGCCAGGGACCGATTGCCATGTCGGTGATCGTCATCGTAGTCGTGTTCCAGGTGTTGTTGTTCCGGTCCCGCTGGGGCCTCCGATCGCGGGCCGTCGGCGAGCACCCGCGCGCCGCAGAGACGGTCGGCATCGACGTCATCCGCGTCCGCTACCGTAACGTCCTCTATGGCGGCGTGTTCGCCGCGCTCGGCGGGGCCTACCTGAGCATGGAGGCCACGAACTCCTTCCAGCAGGAAATGACGACCGGTCGCGGCTTCATCGGCCTCGCAGCGATGATCGTCGGGCGCTGGACTCCCCTCGGCGCGTTCGGGGCGGCGCTGCTCTTCTCGTCCAGCACGGCCCTCGGCAACTCGATCAAGTTCGCGCTGCCGAGCGGGGATCTCGGTACGATCCTGGCGGGGCTCCCCGACCAGTTCTATGACGCGTTGCCCTACCTCGTGACGATCGTCATCCTCGCGGGCGTGGTTGGCCGGAGCATCCCGCCGGCCGCCGACGGTCAGCCGTACGAGCGCGAGGCCACGACCTAGGGCCGATGGCCGAGGACCCCGCACCGAGGGCGGAGCAGCCCGGGCCTCTCTGATGGACGAGCAGGCGCGCGCTCGCGACATCCTCGACGCGCAGGAAAACCGCGGATCGGTTCGGCTGCTTGACGACGAAGGCATCGCGCGGTTGCTGCGCTCCGCCCGGCGGATCGCAGTCGTGGGAGCTTCCTCCAACCCGGTACGGGCCTCGAACAGCGTTCTCGAAACGCTCGTGGCAGCTGGCTTCGATTGCGTGCCGGTCAACCCGAACGAGCGCGAGGTCCTCGGGCACAAGGCGTACGCGACGCTCGAGGAGGCGGCCGAGGCGATCGGGCGGTTCGACATCGTCGACGTGTTCCGGCGGCCCGAG
>DASXSA010000037.1:0-3169 GCA_036506235.1 Candidatus Limnocylindrales bacterium
AAGTGGACAGGCGCGTCGATGTGGGTCCCGCTGTGCGCGCCGAAGTCGAGCCGGGTGACGTTGCACACGCCCCCGGCCTTGATGGAGACGGAGAGCTCGGTGGCGACCAGCGGGTCGCCCGGAAAGGAGACCATCCCCGGACGGATCGGCACACTGACGTCGAGCCACTCCATCGGGGCCAGTCTAGCCAGTCAGTTCCGGAACCCATTTGACGTCCCCGTCGTACTATCAATTGACAACCCGGCACGGTCCGCCGGTGTTCCCCGCCACGATCGATGCGCCCGGGGTGCGGTTACCCCGCGAGGGGTCCCGTCCCTGCGAGGAGACACGATGACGAAGATCCAGGAGTCGGGCGACCGCGTGATCGCCAATGTTGAGCGGGTCATCGTGGGCAAGCACCACGAGGTCCGGCTCGCGCTGGTTGCCCTCCTGTGCCGTGGTCACCTGCTGATCGAGGATGTTCCCGGTACGGGCAAGACCGTCCTCGCCAAGGCGATCGCGCGAAGCCTCGGCTGCTCCTTCCGGCGCATCCAGTTCACGCCCGACCTGCTCCCGTCGGACGTCACGGGCCTGTCGATCTACAACCAGAAGACGCACGAGTTCGAATTCCGGCCCGGCCCGATCATGGCCCAGGTGGTGCTCGCAGACGAGATCAATCGGGCGACGCCGAAGACCCAGTCCAGCCTGCTCGAGTGCATGGAGGAGCGGCAGGCGACGATCGACGGCGTGACCTACACGATGCCCGACCCGTTCCTCGTGATCGCGACCCAGAACCCGATCGAGTACGAGGGCACCTTTGCCCTGCCCGAGGCCCAGCTCGACCGGTTCATGCTCCGCCTGAAGCTCGGCTATCCGCAGCCGATCGAGGAGATCGTGATTCTCGACGAGCAGAAGCGCTCGCATCCGCTCGAGGAGATCGAGGAGGTCTGCTCGGTCGACGAGCTGCGAGAGCTGCAGGCTGCCGTCCGTGAGATCTACATCGACTCGACCGTGTCGGACTACATCGTCCGCGTCGTGAACGCCACCCGTACGCATCCCGACGTTTACCTCGGGGCGTCGCCCCGCGGTTCGCTGGCGCTCTATCGCGCCGGCCAGGCGCTCGCCGCGCTGATGGGCCGCGACTACGTGATTCCCGACGACGTGAAACTGCTGGCAGAGCCCGCCCTCGCCCACCGGCTCATCATCAAGACCAGCTCGTCGATCCACGACGTGCAGCCGGCAGCGGTCGTCCGGGAGCTCCTCGAAACCGTGCCGGTCGGTGCCGTTCACCCGACCGGGCAGGGAGGCCCTCGGCCACTCGAGCCCGTCCAGCCGGCCGGTGCCGGTTCGTCGCGGGCGGCCGTCGGCGACACGACGGCCTGACGATCGGGCGACGGCGAGAGTCCGCGCACTGGCGGGATTGACGTGATCCGCCGCCTGCAGCTGCTCGTCATCGCCGCGGTGCTGGTTGTCGCCGCCTTCTCGACCGCGATCCCGTTCCTCTTCTACCTCGTCTACCTTGCGATCCTGGTCGTCGGCGGCAGTTACATCCTCACGCGCCTCGGCCTGACGGACCTCGAGGCGGGGTACGCCGTAAGCCAGCTCCACGGCCAGGTCGGGGACCAGCTGCGCGTCACGTACACCCTGCGGAACACGAGCCGCTGGCCGAAGTTCTGGCTCGAGATCCACAACCCGACCAGCCTGCCGGGCGGGCTGCCCGGTCGGGCGCTGTCGCTCACGCCACGAGGCGAGCGGTCGTGGCTGGTCCGCACGCCGCTGTCGCGCCGCGGCCACTTCCGGATCGAGCCGCTCCAGATCCGGACCGGCGATCCCTTCGGGTTCTTCGAGGCGTCGGCGACGGTCGGGCAGGGGATCCCGCTGGTCGTCTATCCGCGCATCGATCGGCTGCCACTCTGGCAGCTGCCGCCGGCCGGGCTGGAGGGCAGCCACGCCGCCGCCGAGCGGACGCTCCAGACGACTCCACTGGCGACGACCGTGCGGCCATGGGCGCCGGGCGACAGCTTCAACCGCATCCACTGGAAGTCGACTGCCCGGCACGGCGACATCCAGGTCAAGGAGTTCGACCTGGAGCAGACGTCCGACGTCTGGATCTTCCTGGACCTCGACCGCCGTGCCCACGCCGGCGTGGGGGACGAGTCGACGCTCGAGGTCGGTGTTCGTGCGGCCGCCTCGATCGCGGATCGGGCGCTCGTCGAGAACCGGGCGGTTGGCATGACAACGTCCGGCCACCGCCTGGGCATCCTGCCCGCCGATCGCGGTGGGCGTCAGCACCTCAAGATCATGCAGCTGCTGGCCGCCGTCGAGGCCGATGGGACGGCGCCTCTTGGCGAGGCGCTGCTCGCGGGCCTGTCCCGACTCCGCCACGGGATGACGGCGGTCGTCATCACCCCATCCGTGGACCGCGGCTGGGTTCGCCCGCTGGCCGCGCTGCGGGGCAGGGGAGTGGCATGCGTGGCTGTCGTCCTCGACGCCGAGAGCTATGCACGCGCGGCGATCGACGGACCCACTGGCCGCCCCGCCGGCGGCCTGCAGCCAGGCATCGCGCCGACGGCCGCGCCGCACTCGCCGGAGGTCGAAAAGGCGATGCGCGCACTGCGCCACGCGCTGGCCGAGTACGAGCTGCGCGCCGACTGGGTGGCGGCAGGACAGATCCTGGGCGAGGCCCTCGTCTCATGAATGCGGAGGCCAGGAGTTGAGCGCGACGGGCGGAAACGGCAGCCAGCCCGGACGCGAGGATTACTCCCCATTCATCGCTCCGGCCGGTGCGAAGGCGGCCGCGAACGCCGGGGACCTCAGCTTGCTCGAGCGTCTCGAAGCGCTGCAGCTCCGCCCGTCCGAAGGCTGGCTGACGCTGGGCCTCGTGATCGTGATGGTGGCCACCATCGGACTCTCGCTCGACGACCCGCAGTGGGTCCTCGGAAATGGCGAGCTGACCGACTTCCTCGCACCGGTGGGTGCCCTCGGGGTGGTGTGGGGCTTCCTGAGCGCGAAGGCGGGCTGGTCGCGCTGGCTCGCGCACTTCCTGGGCGCGGTGTTCGCGGCGCTGATCGTGCCGATCGCGGTCGGCATGGGCCTGAACCCGGCAGACCAGTCCATCGGCGGGCTGTTCCACGCGACCGCGGAGTCGACGGTCAACGCCTATCTCGACCTGGCCTGGCGAGGCCAGACG
>DASXSA010000038.1:0-2944 GCA_036506235.1 Candidatus Limnocylindrales bacterium
CATCGACTTCCTGACACCGGGGATCGTCGTGATGACCGTCCTGTTCTCCGGCGGATGGGCCGGGATGGGCCTGATCTGGGACCTCGACAACGGGGTGATCGACCGGTTCCTGGTGACGCCGGTCAGCCGGGGCGCCCTGATTGGCGGGCGCCTGGTCCAACTCGGCCTGGTGGCAGTGATCCAGTCGGCCATCCTGGTGTCGCTGGGCCTGGCGCTCGGCGCCCGGTACCCGGAGCTCCTGGGACTGGTCGTGCTGGTGGCCTGCTCGGTCCTGCTCGGCGCGGCGTTCGCGTCCCTGTCGACCGCGCTTGCCGCGGTGGTCCGCAAGGAGGAGACGGTCATCGCCGCGGTCAACTTCGTGATCCTGCCGCTCACGTTCCTGTCGTCGGTGTTCATGGCGCAGAACCTCGTGCCCGGCTGGATCCGATCCGTGGCGCGATTCAACCCGGTGAACTGGGCGGTCGTGGCGGGACGGGAGGCGCTGACCGCCACCCCGGACTGGGGCATCGTGTTCGCCCGAGCGGGCTTTCTCTTGGTGTTCGCGATCGTGTGCGCGTGGCTCGCCACGCGGGCGTTCCGCGCCTACCAGCGCTCGGTCTGAAGTACGCGTGGGGGGCGGGGCAGGTGGTCCGCCCTCCACGCGACCGACTCATTCTGGCTGAATCCCTCACCGAATCCCCTGCGTAGTACCCCGTCGACCAGATCCGGGCGAGCAAAGGAGAGGGCCATGAAGCCACATCTATGGACGCGCCTCCTGTTGGTCATCGGGCTGGGGGCGTCGATCGCGGCCCCGCTGGCCTCGGTTCCGGCCTCCGCCGCACCGGCCAACGCCTACGTCGTGCACGATCTGGTCTCCGATGGCGCGCACCCCGCCGACACCATCGACCCCAACCTGGTCAATGCCTGGGGTCTGACCGCCGGCCCGACGACCCCCTGGTGGGTGGCCGACAACGGCACCGACCTGTCCACGCTGTACACCGCGGCCGGCGTGAAGGTTCCGCTCGAGGTTCAGGTGGATGGCGGACCGACCGGGGCCGTCTTCAACGGCACCGCCAACTTCGTGGTCTCGAACGGGACCGCGTCCGGCCCTGCGCTGTTCTTGTTCGCGAGCGAGGACGGCGCGATCCGCGGGTGGAACCCCGGCGTTCCGCCTCCTGCGCCGTCACACCAGGCCCAGGTCGCCGTGGACCGCTCCGCAGCGGGCGCGATCTACAAGGGCCTCGCGATCGCTTCGACGAGCGCTGGCGACTTCCTCTACGCGACCGACTTTCACAACGGCCGCGTGGACGTGTTCGACGGCAGCTTCAACCTGGTCAGCACACCGGGCGCCTTCACCGACCCGGGGCTTCCCACCGGATACGCCCCGTTCGGGATCCAGACGATCGGCGCCCAGATCTTCGTCAGCTACGCCAAGCAGGATGCGGATCGGGAAGACGAGATCGGCGGGCACAGCCTGGGCTTCGTCGACGTGTTCGACGTGAGCGGGGCGTTCCAGGGCCGGGTGGCGACCCGTGGCCAGCTGAACGCTCCCTGGGGCCTCGCCCTGGCGCCCGATAGCTTCGGGAGATTCGCCGGCGACCTGCTCGTCGGCAACTTCGGCGACGGTGGGATCCACGCCTACCAGTTGTTGGACGGGACCTGGGTCCCTCAAGGCCCGCTCCGCGGAACCGACGGGATGCCGATCGCGATCGACGGCCTGTGGGCGCTGGAGTTCGGGCACGGTGCGGCCAACAACGGGCCGACCGACACGCTGTTCTTCACCGCGGGCCCCGACGACGAGAGCCACGGGCTGTTCGGAACCATCAGGGCGGCCGGGTAGGGACGGGCACGCCGCCAACCGAACCGTCGGAGCGCGCCGGGAACTGAGGACGGGGACGGCCGCGTCCCGGCTCGAGCACGAGCGAGAGGGCGGCGATGCACGACAGGATCGCGGCGCCGAGCGCGAGCCCCCCGACGACGTCGGTGAACCAATGAACCCCGAGATAGAGACGCGAGACGCCTACGAGGAGCGCGATCGCCCCCGCCGCGGCTCCCAGAACGACCTTCTCCCTCGAGCGCAGGCCCGAGGCCAAGACGAGCGTGATCACTCCCCACACGGCCACAGCGATCGTCGCGTGGCCCGAGGGGAACGAGTAGCCAGACACCTGCACGAGACGCATCGCCATGGGAGGGCGAGTCCGGTGCACCACGGCCTTGACGACGTCGTAGAGCAGGATCGAGGCAACGACCGCCGCCGCAAGCTGGGCGAGCGGCCGGTACGAGCGACGCCGGACGACGAACAGCGCTGCGACGATCAACGCGACCGGTATCACGACCGCATTCGACCCGAGCCACGTCGCCGCCTTCATGAAGCCGGTGAGCCAATGCACGCGGTGCTCGACGAACCATCGCAACACGCCGGGGTCGAACCGAACGGCCTCCTCTCGCGCCACGACGTCCTGGAGCATCCCCCCGAACAGCCAGGTGGCGATGATGCCTCCCATGACCCAGACGCTCAGTTGGAACCCCGTCGCCCTCGTAGGATCCACCCGGCCGGCGAGCCATGAAGCCTGGGAAGGGAAGCGCAGCCTGAACCACCGGGCGGGCGGCAACGCCGCCAGGCCGTCCGCAACGGTCTCACCCCGTTCGCGAGCGGTGCGCGCGAATCTCGCGCCGATGAGACCGAGCAGGATCAAGACGAGGAGCCCCAGGCCGGCCCAACCCGCGATGCCGGCGACCTGCTGCCATGCCGCGCCGGCGAAGAAACCGAGGAGCGCGAATCCCGTCCCCCAGATGATCGCCCCGAGCACGTTGAACGTGACGAAGCTCCCGTACGGGACCCCGGCCATCCCCGCGAGCCCGGGCACGAGCACGCGGAGGGCCGCTGTGAACCGCCCGACGAACACGGCATGTGGGCCACGGCGTCGGACGTACTCCTGCGCCCGATCGAGGTGCTTGTCGAGCC
>DASXSA010000039.1:0-2398 GCA_036506235.1 Candidatus Limnocylindrales bacterium
CGAGGCGCTTCACCGCCTCGAGGACGCGGCCGGCACCCAGCTGGAGGAGCGCCTCGTTCGCGCGTTCGTGGCCGGGATCGAGACGGCTGAGAATCCGCCGCTGCCGGAAGTCGATGCCCGGCGGCCGACCCTCTACGTGCCCCGGCGGGAAGTGGCGTGATGACCAGACGAGCTAAGCGGATCTCGTTCCTCGGCGTTGTCGTTGCCGCCGCAGCCGCGACCGTGCTCGCCGCGGGGCCCTGGACCCAGCGCGTCTCGGCGCTCGGTCTCCTGCCGATGCCGGACTCCTATTCGGTGGTGCAGGACACCGTGCTGAACGTCGCCGCGCCGGGTGTGCTGGCAAACGACACCGCGCTCCTATCGACCACTGCGATCAAGGAGTCGAACCCTGCCCACGGCACACTGGTCCTCTCGTCGAACGGTGGCTTCCGGTATACGCCGAACCCCGGCTTCGTCGGAACCGACCAGTGGCGGTATCACCCGAGCGGCTGCCTTCTGAATTGCTCGACGCTCGTCACGATCACGGTCACCGCCGCCCCCGTCCCGACGCCCACCGCGACGGCGACCCCAAAACCGACATCGACGGCCACGCCCCAGCCAACGTCGACGGCCACCCCCACGCCGACCTCTACGCCGACCGCCACGCCAGCTCCGACCTCAACGCCAGGACCCACTCCCATGCCGACATCGACGCCGGGCCCGACGCCGACGCCTGGGCCGACTGCCACGCCGACGCCAGTCCCGACACCTGGTCCGACTGCAACCCCATCGGCCGGAGGCGGGACCCCGGCACCAACAATTGGCGGAGACCCGACGCCGGCCTCCTCCAACCCAACGACCAGATCGCCCGCTCCGGGTGGAGCAACCCGTCCAGGCGCGTCCCCGCCGCCCGACCAGGCTCCGCCATCCGGCCAGGGGCTCGCGGCCGGAGGCCCTGGGGGACCTTCTTCCCGGCCCGCGACCGGCAGCGGCGCGGGTGCAGGGACGGCCGACCGATTCAGCCTGACGGCCGCGAACTTCGACCCCGTCGACGTCCTGGGCGGCGACTTCGGGGGGTTCGCGGGTTTCGACTGGGCGATCCCCGCGCTCTTCCTCACGGTGCCGGGACTGCTGCTGATCCTGGCCCTGCTGACACAGGCGACCGTCGCTCTTGTCTGGCTTCCCCTGGTCCGTCGTCGACTGGGCGAGTTCGGATTGAGCAGGCGCAGGCATCGGGAGCCAGCCGCCCGCTGATCGCCTGGCCGCGTTACCGTAGTCCGGGATGCCGGGCGAACCTCGGATCGTCGAGCGGGAGGAGCAGCCGTACGTCGGGATTCGATCGCGTGTCCCGATGGCCGGGCTTGGCCCTGCGATCGATCGTTCGTTCCCGCAGGTGTTCGACCGCCTGGCCGCCGAGGGCATCCCGCCGGCCGGCCCACCCCTCGTCCGGTTCAACGTGATCGACATGGAGCGTGAGCTCGACATCGAGGTCGGGGTGCCCGTTTCGTCGCCTCCGCCGGACCGCGGACAGGTCGTTTCTGGAACCTTGCCCGCCGGCCGCTACGGCGTGATCACCTACACCGGCCCGTACGAGGGGCTCGTCGGCGCGAACGAGGCGCTTCAACAGTGGGGCGAAGCGAACGGTCTGCGCTGGGCCATGTCGGCATCGCCGGCAGGCGATCGCTTCGAGTCGCGGTTCGAGAGCTACCTGACCGATCCGGCCGAGGAGCCCGATCCCCAACGATGGGTGACCGAGGTCGCCTACCTCATCGCGGACACCTGAGGGCCAACCCGCGGGAGTGCACCAGGTTCCGAGCTTCGGCCTCCGCGGAATCAAGGGCTGGGCATGGTCAGCCCAGCAATACCTCGACATCATTCCGTGGCTGCCGACCGTGCGTTTCAACTTCCTCATGAACTGCTACTCGAGCATGTGCGACATCGAGCG
Organism: Candidatus Limnocylindrales bacterium; assembly: GCA_036506235.1. GTDB lineage: Bacteria > Chloroflexota > Limnocylindria > Limnocylindrales > CSP1-4 > CF-16. Next base: position 1,925 of record DASXSA010000039.1, read on the forward strand.
CATGGAGTGGGGCACGGTCGGCTGCAACCGATGGTGGGAGCCGCTGCCGGACTGGAAGGCGCGGGCCTACGAGGCGGTCGTCCGGGCATGCCAGGAGGCCGCGATCGAGTTCTGCTTCAGCATGAACCCCAACCTGTTCTCGACGCGCTTCGCTCGCGCCGACAGAACCGCCGACGTCGACGCGCTCTGGGCAAACTACGGCTGGATGCAGCGCCTTGGCGTTCGGTGGTTCAACGTCTCGCTCGACGATGTGGCCTCGGGGCTCGATCCGTTCAACCAGGTGGCGCTCGTGAACGAGCTGCTTCGTCGGCTGAGGGCCGCGGATGCCGACGTCCGCATGATCTTTTGCCCGACGTTCTACTGGGGTGACGCGTCGGATCCCGGCCAGCGGGCGTACCTCGACGTCATCGCTCACGAGCTGGATCCGGCCGTTCTCCTCTTCTGGACCGGCGATGCAGTCGTCACCCCCCGGAT